>NZ_LWDV01000008.1:288356-520337 GCF_001693735.1 Orenia metallireducens | reverse complement strand
GTAATAAAAGTAAAATCTATATATCTATCTATTTGTCTTAGAAGATGATCTTCTGGAACTAGCTGTTCTATTGTTACAAATTCATATTGTTGTTGTTTTTTCTCTTGAGATACAAACATAATTCTATTTCTCCTTTTAAATATATTGTCAATTATATTATACCATAAATAGAAAAGGCTGTTGACAATAACTTTGTCAACAGCCTGAGAGGCACAAACTATTGTGCCTCTTTAAGATTAATAATTATAATATTCTAGATTAATCCTCTAAGATAATAATACCTTGATTGGTAGGATTGGTAATTAAATAATGGGAATCTAAGCCATGCTCAGCAAAGATATCTACCATCTTCTTACCAATCTTTTCTTCATCATCTAAAGTAAAGGCTATTACAGTAGGTCCTGAACCACTGATAGCTACTCCTAAAGTATCAGATTTTACTTCTCTTAAGATTTCTGCCAAACCTGGAACTAAATTTTGGCGATATGGCTGATGTAATTTATCATCTAAAGCCTCTTTAATCAAAGTATAATCCTCTGTCAATAACCCTGTTAAAAGTAATCCAGTGTGGCTTAAGTTAAAGACTGCATCTTTAAAAGCAACTTCTGTTGGCAATACCTCTCGTGCCTTAACAGTAGACAATTGATAATCAGGAATACAGACAACAGTCTTCAATTTTGCTGGCACTGCTAACTTCTTATAAACCACCTTAGAACCTTTGACTGTAGAAATAACAACTCCTCCCAATAATGCAGGAGCCACATTATCAGGATGCCCCTCTATCTCAGTAGCTAAATCTACTAGCTGGTCCATAAGTAATTTTTCTCCTGATAGTTTATTAGCTGCGACTAAACCTCCAACTATTGCTGCAGCACTACTTCCTAAACCACGGGCTAAAGGGATTCTGTTATTTAGTTTAATCTTTAATCCTTTTGGAAAATATCCTGCCTTAGCAAAGACTCTTTCCATAGATTGATAAATCAGGTTACTTTCATCTGTAGTCAATTCATCACTACCATAGCCAACTACCTCAATCTCTAAGCCTTCTTCAATCTCAGAAACTTCTACTTCATTATATAACTCTAAGCTCATCCCTAAAGTATCAAAGCCAGGTCCTAGATTAGCAGTAGTAGCAGGAACCTCTACTTTAATCATTGTCTATCCCTAGCTTGTCCAATTCGAACTTACTATGAATAGCTCTAACAGCCTTTTCTGCCTTATCTCTAGCTATTAAGCAAGAAACCTTAATTTCAGAAGTGCTGATCATTCCAATATTAATCCCTTCTTCTGCTAAAGCCTCAAACATCTTAGCTGCTACACCTGGGTTTGTAACCATACCTGCCCCAACAATAGATACTTTAGCCACTTCAGTATCACAAAGTAACTCTCTATAATTTAATTCATCTTTCATCTCTTCTAATACCTTTTTAGTCTGTTTAAAATCATCTTCATCAGTAGTAAAAGTAATGTCATTTACTCCATCATAATTTACATTTTGGATAATCATATCAACATTAATAGACTCTTGGGCTAAACGGGTAAAGACCTTTGAAGCGATACCAGGATGATCTGGCACTCCTACTAATGAAAGTTTTACCTCACTTTTATTACATGCTACTCCACTTACAACTATATTCTTCTCCAACTCCTCTACCTCCTTAATAATTGTCCCTGGACTACAAGCAAAACTAGATTTAACAGCCAACTTAACGTTATATTCTTTTGCAATCTCTACTGAACGTGGATGTAATACATTTGCCCCAAGGCTTGCTAGCTCTAACATCTCCTCATAGGAGATTTCAGGTAATTTACGAGCCTCTTCTACCATACGAGGATCTGTAGTATAAACACCATCAACATCAGTAAAGATTTCACATAGGTCTGCCTTTAATGCAGTGGCTACTGCTACAGCCGTTGTATCAGAACCACCACGACCTAATGTAGTAATCTCATTATTTATAGTTACTCCTTGAAAACCTGCTACTATAACAATCTTTCCTCCTGCTAACTCCCTCTCTAGACGATCAGGCTTGATCTCTAAGATTTTAGCCTTACTATGTATATCATCAGTAATAATACCAACCTGTGAACCAGTTAGAGAGATAACATCCTCCCCTAGTTCATGGATAGCCATAGCCAATAAAGAGACAGATACCTGCTCTCCTGTAGAGATCAACATATCATATTCTCTTCTAGAAGGGTTATCAGTAATTTGATTCACTAATTCAATTAACTCATCAGTAGTATCTCCCATCGCTGATACTACTGCTACTACCTGATTCCCTGCTCTTTTTCTCTTTACAATTCGATTAGCTACCCTTTTGATTCTTTCAGGGTTTCCTACCGAAGTCCCCCCATATTTTTGTACAATTAAACCCATTTCTTCTCCTCCCATTCTCTAAAGCAGTTAACAGCTTACACTGTAGACTATTACTTATAATCTTCAACTCTAATTAAGCTTGCAATCTCTTTTACATCATCTAAAACCTTAATCTTCTCTAAGGCAGCATTAAGGTTTCCTTCTTTAACCTCATGAGTTACTAACACTAATGGTACAGTACTATTACTTCTTCCATGTTGAATTACCGATTCAAGGCTGACAGACTGCTTACCTAATAAACTAGTAATTTCACCTAAAACCCCTGGTCTATCCAATACTTCTAATCTAATATAGAAACTACTTTCTACTTCATCTCTATCCTTGATATCCTTCTTAGTAAAGCATGTGCAGGAGATTCTACCTTGTGCTCCAAAGTTGATATTTCTAGCTGCTGCAATTACATCTCCAACGATGGCACTTCCTGTTGGCATCTGCCCTGCCCCTGGACCATAGAACATTGCTTCCCCAATGGCATCTCCTTCAATAAAGATTGCATTAAAGACATCATCTACTTTAGCTAATGGATGCTCTTGTGGTAATAAAGTTGGATGAACTCTAAGCTCCAATCCTTCATTCTGCTTTCCGATAGCCAATAATTTAATCTTATACCCTAACTCTTTGGCATAAGTAATATCCTCTTTAGTGATCTTAGTGATTCCTTCCATATATAAGTCATCGATATTTACCCTAGATTCAAAAGCAATAGAAGCCAAAATCGCTAATTTATAAGCTGCATCATATCCTTCTATATCTGATGTTGGGTCAGCCTCTGCATAACCTAGCTCTTGTGCTTTCTTTAATACTTCACCAAACTCTGCACCTTCTTGATCCATCTTAGTTAAAATATAGTTGGTCGTTCCATTAACGATTCCCATTACTTTGGTAATCTTATTTCCAGCTAAATTCTCTTTTAGCGGGCTGATAATAGGAATTCCTCCACCTACGCTTGCTTCAAAGTAAAAATCAACACCATTTTCATCAGCAGCTAATAATATCTCTTCACCATGCTTAGCTATCAACTCTTTATTAGCACTGATTACACTTCTACCACTCTCTAATGCTCTTAAGACAAAGTCTTTGGCAGGAGTTACTCCACCAATTACCTCTATAACAATTTCTATCTCTTCATCATTGATAACGTCTTCAAAGTTCTCTGTTAGAAGCTTCTTATCAACATCAACTGCTAAAGGTTCATTCTTATCCTTAACTAATACCTTCTTAACTACTAATTTAGCTCCTGACTTATTAGCAATACTTTCAGCATTCTGTTCTAATATCTTATAAACACCAGAACCTACCGTTCCACACCCTAATAAACCTATCTTTATCTCCCTCTTCATACTCATCTCCTCCTTATTGTAGTGAGTAGTAAAAGATAATATCTCTTCACTTTTGACTTCTCACTTCTTATTGCCTTTATTTGCTCTTAAAACTCTTACTAACCAATTCAACCCTTCTAATCCCTACTATCTTTTCTACCTCTTCAAATAATCTTTCTAAAGCTACTGATAGATTACTTACTTTAATCGTCAGTGTTATATGGGCAACTTGATCTAAAGGAATATCTTGATTAATAGTCAAAATACTAGCATGATATTCGGCTATCTTAGTTACTACCTCTGATAAAATACCTTCTCTATCAACTGCTAATAATGATAGAGTTACTAACTCCTCTTCTTCTTCAGGAACAAAGGGAAAGATATAATCTTTATATTTATAATAAGCACTACGACTTAAGCCTACTCTCTTAACTGCCTCTTTTATCTGATCTTCTTCTCCATTTTTGAGAAGTTCCTTCGCTTTTACAGTCTTTTTCATAGCATCTGATAAGATTTTTTCACTTACTATATAAAATTTATCTTCCATCATATCCTTCCTTTTTCCACTTAGGAAAATTTGATACAAGTTTCTTGTATTCATAATAAAAACTTATGTGTTCTATAAGTGGACATCTTTTTTAAAATTATAACACTATTAAGTATAGTTTTCAAGAAGTTTTTTTATTTTTATGATAAGCTATAGAACTAAGTCTAGATTGGAAATTTATGTGAGTTAAATTCTTCTTTAAATAAAGGAAGTTTATGGGTATATTGTGACAGTTTTTACTTTTTAACAAGTAGACAAGATTATTAAAATATCTTTCGGGAAAGCTTATCAGCTTTTTCACCCCCCAAGGGCACTTCTTTTAGAGCACCCTAAAAGTAACCAAACTTACGAGTTTTACCTTCGGGGCTCTCTAAGGAATATAGAATACTCCCCTTTCGCACAAAACCAGTAAAACCAGCCCACTCTTTTAGCAATCCGAGTCTTAATTATTATCAATATTAGATTCTCTAATTAAGATTTTGATTGCTTCTAAGTTTTAATCCAATCTTTGCTTCGTTCAAACATTAATTTTCTTCCTTTTAAAGATCTTAGCTATCCACTCTCAACTATATACTGAGGTTAAAAGTGTCACAATATCATTCTAGTTAGATCAATAGCTCAATTAATGTTATTATAAAAAAGCACAACCAACAGTTGGCTGTGCTAGGCTTTATTTATCATAAATTGGAGTACCAGTGGTTTGAGTTAACTCTCTAAATTTCTTGATCAGTTTACCAGTATATTCACCAGGTTTACCATCGGCAATCACCCTACCATCTACTTTGACAACAGGGATTACTTCAGCAGCAGTACCTGTTAAGAAGCACTCATCTGCAGTAAATACATCATGACGAGTAAATACCTCTTCTTTTACTTCTAATCCAAGTTCTGGAGCTACTTCTAAGACAACACCACGTTTGATACCTTTTAAAGCCCCAATATATGTAGGTGGAGTGATCAATACACCATCTTTAATAATAAAGATATTATCCCCTGTACATTCTGCTACATAACCTTCATTATTTAACATAATAGCTTCTAACACTCCAGCGTGGTTTGCTTCAATCTTAGCTAAGATATTATTTAAGTAATTTAATGATTTGATTCTTGGATTAATGGCTTCTGGGATGTTTCTTCTAGTAGGTACAGTAACTACATCCAATCCATTTTGATAAAATTCCTCTGGATAAAGAGTAATATCACTAGCAATAATAATTATAGTTGGCGTATCACATTTTCTAGGGTCTAATCCTAAATCACCAACTCCACGAGAGACAACTAAACGGACATAAGCATCTGTCAATTCATTTGCTCTAATAGTCTCTACTACCGCTTCTTCCATCTCTTTAGGAGTCATTGGTATATCTAACATAATCGCTTTAGCTGATTCATATAGACGTTTGATATGTTCATCAAAACGGAATATCCTTCCATTATAAGCACGAATACCTTCAAAGATTCCATCACCATATAATAAACCGTGATCAAATACCGATATTTTTGCTTCACTCTTATCTACTAATTTACCATTTAAGAATATTTTCTGACTACTCACACTACTCACATCCTTCTTATTAATTATTATTTACTATTATAATTAAATTTAAACTTATTTGCAAACTAAAAAACTAAGAAGTTACTAATAAACAATCATTAATAAAAATAAAAGTAGGATGGTTAAATTTAACCACCCTACTTAACAATTTAAAAATTTTTTAATCTAGATATTTTAATGGATTTATTTCTTTACTATTAATTAATATTGTAAGGTGTAGATGAGGTCCTGTACTTCTTCCTGTATTCCCTGACTTTGCAATTACTTGCCCCTGTTTTACACTTTGTCCAGGTCTAACTAATAATTTTGAATTATGACCATATAAACTAACTACACCATTCCCATGATCAATAGTTACCGTTTTACCATATCCTCCTACCCAACCACTATTTAATACCTTCCCTGACTTAACAGCTTTGATTGGAGTTCCAGTTGGTATAGCAATATCAATTCCATTATGAAAACTTCTCTTGTTTAAGATTGGATGTATTCTATAACCATATCCTGAACTTATCCTTCCCCTTACTGGCCAAATAAAATCTTTTTTAACTGCTGTTGTATTCTTAGAAGTATTTGATAAATCAATGATTAATTTAGGTATCTTAATCATTTGACCTTCTCTAATACGGGTTGTCTCAAAATTATTTACTTGTTTAATAGTCCTAATTGTAGTATGGAACCTACTTGCTAACTTATCTAAAGTATCTCCTCTTCTAACCTTATAAGAAACCATTTCGTAGAAGTCTGTATCAATTCCTCCGCCTAAAGCAGTTTTAGGGATGATTAACTCTTGATTAATACGAATTATATCAGAATCGAGTTTATTTGCTTCTTTAATAACAGTTACTGGTACATCATATGTATGTGCCAGTTGAGATAACGTATCTCCAGATCTTACTTTATATTTATCAAAACTAACGGCATCTTTTAAGCTGTCCCATGTCTGCTTGCCTACAACACCGTCACTTGGGAGTTTAGACTTTTTTTGAAAGTTTATAATAGCACTCTTAGTTGCAGGTCCAAAATTACCATCAATAATTATTTTATAACCAAGCATAACTAAATTCTCCTGTAACTCTCTAACATCTCTACCTTCCATCCCTTGCTGTAAAACCCTATAACTAGCCTCAACACTTATTATGGAAGAAGACAACAATGTAACTAACACCATTACAATAATAAGTTTATTACATTTCACCTGTTAAGCCTCCCTATTTTTTTATTATTTATTGGATTAATCATGCTGCTTATATTATATATAAACTTATTAAAACTAAAACCACCCTAACTCCTTCGACATCTAATAGTCAAATTCCTCTATAGATTGTTCAATTTTATACAATTAACTTTAGTGATAATGTATATATCTAAACTTTGCTTATAACCATTTTATTAAAAACTTCTTCTTATCCTAATTATTATCAAGAAATGTCTATCTTAATGCACTTAACAGAATAGTTAAAATTAAGTAATTGTTTATAAAAATTATGATACTATAATTTTGTGATAAAAATATTTAAATTATGATTTAAAGCAAGACAAATAGATAAGTCTTGATATCTTTATTAATGTAATAGTTTTTAAACTTCTATAATTTAAATTAATCTAGTAATTAGATTACCCTTAATTATATAAATTATCAATAAATTCCGATTAAATTCAATTAAATGCTTATCAGAAATAGCTAGATTTTCAAAAGATAAGTCCTGAAGATATATGAAAATATCTATTTAAAATTATATCAAGTTCAAGAAAAAGTAACAATGGTAATTATTAAAAAGAGGAATACTCCATCTTATGCTTTTTAGACCGTCACTTTAAGATATAATATTTAAATCTATCTTTTAATGAGTTTACGACACTTTTTTAGTTGACAGTATCGGTTGGCAATATACTCCGATAAAATCATAAACCTTAACTAGTCAGCAGCTACATTAATCATAAATATACAGCTAAACTACTTATAAAAAAGACTTCTGGATTTTTAACCCCAGAAGTCCTTTTCTTACTCATTAATTGTTACAGTATATTTCTCTTTTAATTCTTCTGTCTTATCTTGATAAAGCTTATTCTGCTTCATTGATACTAATTGCTGCTCAACCTGAGCTTTAACCTCTTCTAAAGGGCTACTAGCAGCTTCATTTTTAGCTGTAACCTTAATAATATGATAACCAAATTGAGTCTTAACAGGTTCATTACTAACTTCTCCTTCTTCCATGGCAAAGGCTGCTTGTTCAAACTCAGGCACCATCTTACCTCTTGTAAAGTCACCTAAGTCTCCTCCTCTAGCCTTAGAAGGACAAGTAGAGTATTTCTTAACTGCTTCAGCAAATGCAAGACCTTCTTTTAACTGATTTAAAATCTCTTCTGCTTTCTTTTCTTCCTTAACAAGAATGTGGCTTGCTTGTACACTTTCTGGCTTCTTAAATCTATCCTTATTCTGATTATAAAACTCTTCTATTTCATTATCATCTACAGCTACTTTCTCTAAAAGATTCTTAATAGCAAATTGGCTTAATAGGTTATTGCGTACCCTCTGAAGGCTCTCCTTAAATTCTTTACTCTCTTCTAAACCTTGCTCAAGAGCATCTAGGTAAAATAATTTTTGATTTATTAATTCATTTAATAGACGTTGACGACCTTGCTCTGTATGTAGTTGCTGTGCCTGTTGAGGATTTGCATTTTTAATAACCATATTAATATCCTCTTGTGTGATTACTTCTCCATTGACCTGTGCTAAAATCTTATCTTCTGACATATTCTAATCTCCTTTGCTATGATTTATACTGGTATGTTAACAAAAAAACTGGCTAATGTCTAATTAAATTTAATTATAGTCTACGCTCAAGTATAGTCACCCAACTTTAGATTGAAATTTAAATTAAAGTTAAGTTGGATGATAGTGACTAGTAACGAGTGATGAGTAACAAGTTAGAACTAAAAACATAAAAATACTATAGATTTCACTTTAGACTTAGATATCTATATAGATAAAAAAGCCGAGGCACTATTATCTGCCCCGACTCAAAAATTTATTCCATTAACTTTGCCATAATCGCCTTCTGCATATGTAGTCTATTCTCTGCCTGATCAAAGACTACCGATTGCTCTCCATCAATCACTTCTGCTGTTACCTCTTCACCACGATGTGCCGGTAAACAATGTAAGAAGATAGCATCATCTTTTGCTACTGACATCACTTCACTGTTAACTTGATATCCAGCAAAAGCTTTCTCTCTCTCTTCAATCTCATCCTCATCACCCATACTAGCCCAAACATCAGTATATAACACATCAGCATCTTGAGCTGCTGCCAAGATATCACTAGTTATCTCTACCTTACTTCCACTATCTTGAGCAAACTCCTTAGCTAAAACTACTACCTCTTCATCAGGCTTATAATTTTCAGGACAAGCAATAGAAATATCCATCCCTACCTTAGCTGCTGCTAATAATAAGGAGTGTGCCATATTATTACCATCGCCAACATAAGTCATTTTTAAACCTTTTAATTGACCTTTATACTCTTTTATAGTCAATAAATCAGTCAATGCTTGGCAAGGGTGATAGTCATCAGTCAAGCCATTGATGATAGGAATAGTTGCATGTTCAGCTAATTCTTCTACATCACTATGAGCAAAGGTTCTAATCATAATCCCATCTACATAACGGGATAATACCTTAGCTGTATCCTCTATCGTCTCTCCTCTTCCAAGTTGAATATCATTTGAACTTAGGAAGATTCCCTGACCTCCTAATTGATAGATACCGACCTCAAAGGATACTCTTGTTCTGGTAGAAGATTTAGCAAAGATCATCCCTAAAGTCTTACCTGCTAAAATTTTATGTTCAATTCCTGCTTTTAGTTCCTTCTTTAATTTAGTTGCTAATTCAAATAACTCCTCAATCTCTGCTACTGTCAAATCCTTAACTGTCAACAAGTCTTTCATAGTAACTCCTCCCTCCTCTTCTTGTTTATAATTATACATTTTTCAGAATAAATATGCAAATATTATTTTAATTTTTATTATTCCATTGTGCTAATCAAATTTCAATATAGGTAATGTCCCTTTATGGGGATATTGCAACACTTTTTACTTTTTAAAAATAAGCAAAATCTTAGGTTCCACCCCAAGAGTACTTCTTCAGGCGTAGTACCTTCAGGGCGAAAAAGTAACCAAACCCTACAGGTTCATAAATTTATTACGGAAGGTTTTTAGTAAAAACCTGTAGGGAAACTTCCGTGGCAGACCAGCCCAATCAAGAAGAAAATATACCTAAGAGTCCATAGGGCAAGACTCTTTCTGGCAGAGCCCACTCACTACACAATCAACATTTATTGAAATTAATAAATTCAAGAATCTTAATTCAAAGATTATCTTAAACCTAATCATTTTATTAGAATACTTGCTTCATTCAAACATTAATTTTCTTCGGTTTTAAAGACCTTAACTGCAAACTGTTAACTGTACACTGTCAACTGAAGTAAAAGTGTCCCAGTATCTCTATGGTGTATCACACTCTCTACTAGCAGAAGATGTTATTATTGATTTTTCATCCGTTATTACAATACCTTTAATAAATAGTTTTGTAAACAGTAGGTTAACTATGGGTTAACTTTCTATAAAATACAAGGTTTTAGAAATAAAGTTATATAATACATAGAATTCATAAGCTACAATTATCAGAGTAAAAGAAAGGGGAACATATAATGGTAAGATTCAGTTTAAAGAAGAAATTATTCATCCTTCTCTCACTAATTTCAATAATTCCAACACTAATCATCTCTACAATATTATATAAGCAGAGTAGACAAAGCTTTGAGCAAACAATAGATTCTAAGTTAGAGCAGGCTGTTAAAGTCTCAAACTTCTACTTTAATGAAAAACAGAAAGTAGCACTCTCTATTGCTCAAAAGTATGCCCAACAAAAGAATCTAATTTCTGCCTTCAAAGAAAAGGATCGAACTTTATTAGACCAAAAGCTTAAACCAATCTTCAAGCTATTAAAAGAGGATAAAGGCTTAACCGTCTTTGAGTTTGGTGATAAAAAAGGGGTTGTCTTTACTAGAGCCCATCACCCCGGTAAATTTGGTGATGATAAGAGTGATAACAACTCTATTAACCTAGCTTTACAAGGAGAAGAGGTTAAAGGCTTTGAATTTGGTAAGAGCGGACTGGCTGTTAGAGCCTTTGTTCCTGTCAAAGATAATAATCAGATTATAGGTACTCTCCAAGTTGGTTTCAATCTAAACAACCATCTATTAAAGAATATCAATAATTTAATTTCAGGTGATGTAGCCTTTTATGAAAGGGATAAATTAATTCAAAGCTCTAGGGATTCAGAGCAAGATAGGATTGGCAAAAGTATAGAGGATAAATCCATCTTTAATAAGGTATCATCAGGAGAGCAAGTAGTCTCTATGGCTGAAGATAATAGATTAGAATTATATCTACCCTTATTTGACCCAACTGCTCAAAAGATTCAAGGGATGCTCAGAATCAGCCAAGATTTGACCTGTATTAAAGGTCTAGAGGATAAATTCTTTCTTATTTCTATCTTCTCTAGTCTAGTTATCTTCACCTTAGTTATTTTAATTTCTCTATTATTTAGTAATAAAATAACTAAACCTATATTATCTGCTACCAATTTTGCTAATAAAATTTCTTCAGGAAATCTAGATATTAAGCTACTTGATATCAAGACACAAGATGAACTTAATATTTTAGCATCAGCTCTAAATAAGATGTACTCAAACTTAAAAGATACAATCATCAATATCCGTAAGACATCAAAGGAGTTATTTTCCCATAGTGAAGAGCTATTATCTTCTGCCCAAAAGGCTAATAGAACGATCACAGCAAACCAGAATCTAATGAATAATATCACTTCAATTATTCAAGGTATTTCAGAGAGTATGGAGGAGATGGCTGCTTTTGCTCAACAGTCCTCTAATAAGACTCGCCTTGGTAACAACAATATCAATGATACCTTAAAGAGTATCAATAAAATCAGTTTAGTCACCAAAGAGACTGTAAAGATTATAGAAGGTCTACATAATGACTACCAAGAGATCAATAAAATAGTTGAATTAATTACTAATATAACTAAACAGACCAATCTATTAGCTTTAAATGCTAACATTGAAGCCAATAACTCTAATAATACCAGCAATGGAAAGTCATTGCCGACGAAATTAGAGCTCTCTCGACTGAAACCAGTGGTGCTACTGAGAATATCCTTACTATAATTGATAAAATAGAGCAGAAATCAACTAATGCATTAACTGCTATCAGAGAAGTAGAATTTAAGACCAAAACAAGTCAAAAGATCGCTAAAGAGACTGGCTTATTATTCACAGAGATAAAAAACTCAAGCCAAGAAAGCTCCATGCAAGTTCAGCAAACAGCCAGTGCTACCGATAACTGGAGAGAATATAGCAAAGCAATCTTTAATTCCTATCAGGATATTGAAACTATCTCTGAAAAGCTCAACTCTTCTTCCCAAGAGCTCAAAGAGATATCCCATAGTTTAATGGATATGGTCGATGAATTTAAAATATAGTTTTATATCCCTAGATAACTACTAATTGTATAATCTTCTTCTATAGTACTTACAAATATCTTACCATCACCTGGGACACCATCTACGCCTATTTTAAACTTAATCTCCCCTGCATCTAAGCTGCCCTGCCTCTTGGTTTTAGCTTCTCTAGCAATTATATCGACTACTTTAGTTTTATCTTTATCCTCTACCACAATTAAAATCATAGTCTTTGAAAGTTCATCATAATGGGTCTCTCCAACCTTAACCCCTTTTTGCTCCCCTCTACCACTAACATCGACTTTGGTATAAGCATAAAACCCCTCAGCACTTAACCTTTCCACAACAGCTTCAACCTTCTTAGGTCTAATAATTGCCCTAATTAGCTTCATCAATCATCAACCCTCCTTTCTATACTTTTACAAAAATACCCCCGATTAAATCGGGGGTGGGTTGCTTAACGTTAAATAGCCTTTATACCTTTTTCACCTGTTCTAATCCTAATAGTCTCTTCTATTGGATAGATAAAGATCTTACCATCACCAACTTCATCAGTACGAACAGCCTCCATAATAGCATTGACTAATGGTTCTACCTTATCCTCTTCTATTACAATCTCTACTTTAAGCTTCTCCTTTAACTTGACCTCATACTCTACACCACGATAGATATTAGTAGCACCTTTTTGCTTACCATATCCAGCAATCTGAGTTATATTTAAACCATTTACACCTAAATTCTCTGCAGCCACGATTAACTCTTCTATACTACTTGGTCTGACAATACATTCTACCTTTTTCATTCTCTTTCCCCCCTCTTTAAATTCAGTAACGAGTGATCGAGTAACAAGTAACAGGTTAAGGTCTTATTCTTTACTCGTCACTCATTACTCATTACTTTTTACTGACTTTAACACTCTTCCAATGTAATGGAATGAAATCTGGATAAGATACGGAACCATGCTCTGTAATATCTAATCCTTCTACCTCTTCTTCTCTAGATACTCTTAAGCCAATAGTACTAGCAATCACTTTAAATAAGATGAATGCTGTTGTGAAAGTCCAAACTGCTACTGCTACTACACCTTTTAATTGGGTAAGCAATAAAGCAATTCCTCCACCGTAGAACAAACCACCTTCAGTTGCAAATAATCCAACTAGTAATGTTCCAAAAGCTCCACAAACACCATGTACCGCTACCGCTCCAACAGGGTCATCTACATGTAATTTATCGATAAACTCTACAGCATACACTATTAATACTCCAGCTAAAGCTCCAATTGCTACAGCACCCCAGTTATTTACACTAGCACACCCAGCAGTGATCCCAACAAGACCAGCCAAAGCTCCATTTAATGTCATACTTACATCAGCTTTACCATATTTGAACCAACTAGTAACCATTGCTAAAGCAGCACCCGCTGCTGCAGCCAAGTTAGTAGTTACTGCAATATCAGCAATACTTAAATCAGTACCTGAAACTGTACTACCTGGGTTAAATCCAAACCAACCAAACCATAAGATGAATACACCTAAAGCAGCCATTAATAAGTTATGTCCTGGCATTGCATTAACAGAACCATCTTCATTAAACTTACCAATTCTAGGTCCTAAAACTATTGCTCCTGCTAAAGCAGCCCATCCACCTACTGAGTGAACAACAGTAGATCCTGCAAAGTCAACCATATCACTTAACCAACCGCCACCCCAAATCCAGTGACCTACTACTGGATAGATGACTGCAGTAATTACAGCACTATAAGCCAAATATCCACTAAACTTAGTTCTTTCAGCCATAGCTCCTGATACAATAGTTGCTGCTGTTGCAGCAAATACAGCTTGGAAGATCCAGAAAGCACTTAAAGGTATGCTCAATCCTAAATGTTCAAAGCCTCCACTTAAGAAGAATCCTTTAGTTCCTATAAAAGCATTTCCTGCTCCAAACATAAATGCAAATCCACAGATCCAATAAATCAATGATCCTACAGAAAAGTCCATTAAGTTCTTCATAATAATATTTCCTGCATTTTTTGCTCTAGTAAATCCAGCTTCTACCATCGCAAATCCTGCTTGCATAAAGAATACTAAAAATGCTGCTATCAAAGTCCAAATTGTATCAATTGCAATTGCATTGCTTTCTGCTGTTGCATCTGCTGCAAAAGCTACTGATGATATTCCAATCACTCCTAACATTACAAGTAAACCTAAACTAACTACTCTTCTTCTCACTTTTTTCACTCTCCTTATAATTAATATATATTTTATAATTAATACCTAAAAATTTGGTATCGGTGGTAAAGCCAATTTATGTTGATTTCTTGACTCTAAGGTATCTACAATCTCTTTTACTTTAGAACTAGCCTCACCAGTTAAGATATATTTATCAACCTCTTCATAACTAATCCCTAACTCACCTTCATCAGTCTGGTCTGTCCATAATCCAGCTGATGGTGCCTTAGTAATGATTCTTTCTGGAATACCTAATATTTTAGCTACCTCTCTAACTTCACTCTTAACCAAGTTGCCTAAGGGAGCCAAATCTATTCCCCCATCACCAAACTTGGTGAAATAACCTAATTTCAGTTCACTACGATTATCAGTTCCTACGACTAAGTAATTATTCAAGCTAGCATAATAGTATAAAGTAGTCATTCTCAATCTTGGTTTAATATTAGCACGACTCAACTTCTGCTTATCAACTAAATCAACTAAATCTAGCATAGAGTTAAATACAGAACTCAAGTCTATCTCCTTATAATATATCTCAAACTTCTCTGCTAATAATTTAGCATCCTCTCCATCTTGAGGATTGCTTTCACAGGGCATAATCAATCCCAAAGTATTATCAGGAAAAGCCTTTTTACATAAGGCTGCTGTTACAGAAGAATCAATCCCTCCACTTAAACCTACAACTGCCCCTTTACAACCAGCTTCCTTGACTTTTTGCTGAATCCATACTACCAGTTTTTCTATAATCAACTTATAGTCTTTATCCAACATCTTAGCACTCCCTCTACTAACAATTTAACTCACTTAAATTTATAGCCTAGAGAATCCTTCTAACTACTCTTTAACTATCTACTCACTTATACCAACAAAAGGATCCTCTAAGCATATAAAGAGTGAGATTATATATAATTAGTCAA
This sequence comes from Orenia metallireducens, assembly GCF_001693735.1. Taxonomy (GTDB): domain Bacteria; phylum Bacillota; class Halanaerobiia; order Halobacteroidales; family Halobacteroidaceae; genus Orenia; species Orenia metallireducens. Next base: position 504,848 of record NZ_LWDV01000008.1, on the reverse strand, counting down.
CATTTAAAAGTTATTAATATACTCTTAAATATTGATCTAATTCCCATTGATGAACTTGAGTTCTGTAAATATCCCATTCAATAATCTTAGCATCTAAGAAATGTTCTACAACATGTTCACCTAATGCACTTTGAATAACTTCATCATCTAATAGATAACCTAGAGCATCTTTAAGGCTATTAGGTAAACTCTCAATGCCTAATTCCTCTTTCCTATCAGCACTCATAGTATAGATATTTTCTAGAACTTCTGCTGGTGCTTCAATCTTATTCTTAATTCCATCTAAACCAGCCTTTAACATTACAGCAAAGGCCAAATATGGATTACAAGATGGATCAGGATTTCTCATCTCTAATCTAGTTCCTGCTCCACGTGCTGCTGGAATTCTAATCAAAGCACTTCTATTAGAGCTAGACCAAGCTAAATAAACTGGTGCTTCATATCCAGGTACCAAACGTTTGTAAGAGTTAACCGTTGGATTAGTAATAGCTGCAATTGCCTTAGCATGTTTTAATAATCCGCCGATATAATATTTAGCAATTTGGCTTAAACCTAACTTATCATCTTCATCATAAAAAGCATTCTTACCATCCTTGAATAATGACTGGTGAACATGCATTCCAGAACCATTCTCTCCAAAGATTGGCTTTGGCATAAATGTTGCATGTAAGTTGTGAGTTTCAGCGATAGCTTTAACTACAAATTTAAAGGTAGCGACATTATCAGCAGTAGTTAAAGCGTGATCATATTTGAAGTCAATCTCATGTTGTCCAGGTGCTACCTCATGATGAGAAGCCTCCATCTCAAAGCCCATCTCTTCTAAGGCTAAGACTATGTCCCTTCTTGGATCTTGACCTGCATCCATTGGAGCTAAGTCAAAATAGCCACCTTGGTCATTAGTAATAGTAGTAGCCTCACCATTCTCATCCTTTTGAAATAAGAAGAACTCTGGTTCTGGTCCAACAAACATCTCATAACCCATCTCTTTAGCTTCATCTAAGACCTTCTTTAATACCTGACGTGGGTCGCCTGCAAATGGTGATCCATCTGGTTTATACACATCACAGATCATTCTTGCTACTGCACCATCTGTTGGTCTCCACGGAAATACTGTAAAGGTATCATAATCAGGTTTTAAATACATATCTGATTCATTTATTCTAGTAAAACCATCAATTGATGAACCATCAAACATAATCTTTCCATCTAAAGCATCCTCTAATTGATTAACTGTAATTGCAACATTCTTAATTATTCCTAATATATCAGTAAATTGTAATCTAATAAACTTCACATTTAATTCTTTTGCCTTATTTAATACATCTTCTTTTATCAATTTAGCCATTATTATTCTCCTCCTCTTAAATTAGGTCTTCTTTTGAACCAGAAAACCAAGTTATAATACTTTCAGAAACTAAATTCGCTCCATCTATCTCTTTAATACCATCTATTTTAATGCCTTTGCCAACCATTACAACGTTATTATCTTTCACAACAACATCTGATTTATAACTTCCATGCTCACTGGTCACATTAACATTTTTCATTACAAAACACATTAAAATCACCTCACTTATTTTATTGAAAATCTCTTTCCAACACCAGTTTTGTGTTAGGTATATGTTAGTTATATGTCAAGTATAAAGGTTTTGTGATAAAGTGTCAAGGGTTTTTTTAAAAAATTAACACAAACCTGACGTCATAAGGCAAAAATAAAAAGAAACACAGGTGAATATTCATATTTCTAACCACAAAACCTAAACCCACTTGTTAAAAATCATCCTTGCTCATCCAAAATCTTCTTTATTCCTATTGCATTCAAACCTTTATTCAGCAGTTTTTTAATCTGAACAAGCCTTTCGATGTCTTTTTGACAATATAATCTCTGATTCCCTTTTGTTCTAACAGGCTTAAGTAATTCAGCCTTCTCATAATAACGAATCTGTCTGGCTGTTAGACCAGTCATATCTGCAACCACTCCAATAGTATAAGCAGGAGTATCTGCACCTACATCAAGCATCATCTCCCTCACCTCGGTGTATGTGATTTTGCCCAACCAAAACTCTCTACAAAAGGCATTTTAACACCTTTAAAAAATAGTTAATGTAAATTTAGTGTTAATTATGCGTTAATTATAAGGTTTAAAACTTAATAAGTCAAGTCTTTTATTTAAATTTATTGTTGATTAACATATAGTTAACAAGAACAGACCATTGAACTTGACACGTTTTACAATATCTGTGAAATCAACTGGTAACACCCTCAACCTTATTGCAATAAGACTTTATCCCTCTCAATACTTTATTAGCCTCTTCTTCAGTAATCGAAACACCCAACTCTTTATACTTATGAAGAATCGAACTGACTCCTGAAAATTTACCAATTACAAACTTCCTCTCTCTACCTAATTCCTCAGGAGATAAGAACTCATAAGTAGCCGGGTTTTTTAGCATGCCATCTACATGTATGCCAGACTCATGAGAAAAAACACCTTCTCCAACAATGGGTTTGTTGACAGAGATCTTCCTCCCAGATGAATCTTCTATAACCTTTGATATCTCCTTTAGACCTCTAACCTTAAAATCACTCTCACAACCCTCAATACATTTTAGAGCCATAACTATCTCTTCTAAGGCAGTATTTCCAGCTCGCTCTCCTAAACCATTAATAGTACAACTTATATATTTCGCACCAGCCTTAAAAGCGCTCAAAGCATTAGCTGTAGCCATCCCAAAGTCATTATGCCCATGAAAATCAATCTCCAGATCAATCTCTTTTCTTATATTTTGAATATTATTATAAGTGGTAATTGGGTCTAGTGCCCCAATAGTATCGGCATAACGAACTCTACTAGCACCTTCTGCTTGGGCAATTTTATAAAGTTGGATTAAAAAGTTGATGTCAGCCCTTGAAGCATCTTCCGCCCCAACTGATACTGTGCACCCTTTTTTGATAGCATAATTGATGACTTTAGACAATTCAGCCAACAACCATCTTCTGTCTTTTTTCAACTTATACTTGAGCTGAATATCAGAAGCTGGAGCTGAAATATGAACATTTTTTAGACCACAATCAAGAGATTGGTCTATATCTTCAATCTTCATCCTGTTCCAAGCTAATATTTCAGCATTCAAATTAAGAGAGTTAATATCTTGAAGAACCTCTTTCTCCTCTTTCCCCATTGCCGGAATACCAGCTTCTATAATATCTACTCCCAATTCATCTAATTTACAAGCTATAGCTATCTTCTGTTTTCTTGAAAACGCCACCCCTGCAGATTGTTCTCCATCTCGTAAAGTCGTGTCTAAAATGTAAAAACTTTTCATCCACTCGCCTCCTTCTTTTTGGAAAATAATTATCATTATTTTTTTATGTTAGGTATATGTTAATTATACTTCAACCTTGAGTTTTTGTCAATGATACAGCATCTTTTTTGGTAATAATTTCAATATGTTTTCTAATAGTTTACACATTGATGTAAAATAGTAGCGTCGGTTGCTTTATCACCTCCCCAAATTTGTGGTAAGTTAATATCTTACGATAGAAAACTCAATACAATTAAAAGGGATTGTCACTTGTCACTGTCCCAATACCCCATTAACTATTACTATCCATTAAAGCCTACTTTGAATTAATGATAAAAATTATAAACAGCTGTAAAGTTATTTGAATTCTATTTTTAATCGAGAGCATTTCAGTTATTTTTTATGTTTTCAATCAGATAAACTCATATCTAAATAGAATAATAACTTCCATAAGTACCTACATATGTTTACTCCTTTAATTTCAACTCTAAAACAAGTAATGGTATTAAGAATATTAAAATCAGTACCACCGCCAAAGAGATAGATTGACCCAAATCCCTTTGGGAAAGAATATAAATTGCTGTGGATAATGTCTGAGTCTTACCTGATAGATTCCCTGCAAACATCATAGTTGCACCAAACTCTCCTGCTGCACGTAAACAAGCCATAATAAGCCCTGTCATAAAAGCTCTAATACTTAAGGGTAAGTAGATTAAAAATAATAATTCCTTCTCTCCTGCTCCAAAGACCATAGCTGCCTCTTTAATGTCCTGATCAATAGCTTCAAAACCACTTCTTAATGCCTGGGTAAAGAGTGGTAACATCACAAACACCTGTACTATAATCAATGCTACAAAGCTGAAAGGAATATCTAACCCAAAAGCCCTAATCACATTTGCAAAGGCACCCCTTCTACCAAAAGCCATTAATAAAGCTAATCCTGCTACAGTAGGCGGCATTACTAAGGGTAGATTTAAGATCATATTAATTATCCTATAAACCTTCCCTCGTCTTTGAGCCATCACATAAGCAAAGGGAACTCCAATGAATATTGTCATAACCCCAGAACAGAATATAGAACTAATTGTTATCTTGATTGATCTTAAAGTATTTAAATCCTTGATAACAGTAATGACATCCCCTATTGAAGATTTTAAGAATAAAGATAAGATAATTAAGCTAATGAACAGCAGATTAAATATCATTATTCCCCAGATTAAAATTTCAGTTAAATCTAACTTCTTCCTCTCTTTTAATTTAAATATATCTGCCCTTTCGCTACATCCCTGCATATCTTGATAAATCAAATCATTAGCCATATTATCGCCTACTTTCTCTTACCCGACAACTGACTGCCACTAAAACTTTCAATTACAATTGAAATTTAAAGAGCACTAAGTTGCTGGACTTGTTCAATTAAATTCCAAAATTGATTCCTTGGAAATAATCTTTCACTTCGTAAACCCATGCGCTTCTAGCACTTCTTCTCCTTCTTTGGAATAAAGATAATCTAGAAATCTTTCAGCAGCCTCTTGGTGCTTTTCAGTTAAACCCTTTAATAATGAGATTGGATAAGTTGCAATTACATTATATTCGTCTGCTATATCAACTACCCTTACCTTTTCTAAATTACTAGCGTTGATATCAGTCTTATAAACAATCCCTGCATCGGCTTCTCCTAATTCTACTTTAGCCACTACACTCTTTACATCTAACTCTTTAGATACAACAGAGTTTAAAAACTTCTCTTTATAATCCTTAGATACCTTAGGATTATCCACTTGCTTATCTAACATCTTCATTGTATATCTACCTACTGGTACAGATTCATCTGCGATAACCAACTTAACCCCCTCTCGCACTAAATCATCTATACTCTGAATATCAGCATTCCCCTTAGATACAGCTACAACCAGTTTGTTATGAGCAAAGATACTGGGATTTAGCACCATATCGGTATCCTTTAATTGATTCATATATTTAATATTGGCGGAAGCAAATATATCTGCTGAAACTCCCGATTTGATCTGACTATATAAGGCCTGACTCCCTGCATAATTAAGCTCCAAGTTAATACCATCATACTTCTCCTCAAAACCTACCGTCAAATCGTTAAACACTTCTGTCAAACTAGCAGCTGCCATTACCCTTATAGTAGTTGCTTCTGCTACTACTTCCTTAGAATTGTTAGCAAATTGATAACTGGCAATTACAACTACTAATAAAATTAAAGCAATAATAAATGCTTTCACTGTATACATCCCCTTATCTTATACTCTTATAATAAATTGAGTAGATGTTGTTATTTAAAATAAATTCTAAATATTTAAATTAAAGCCTTGTTCTGGTAGAAAAGTGATACAATAGATAGATATTGCGACACTTTCGTGTGAGTTTACAGTGTACGGTGTACAGTTAACAGTTAAGGTCTTTAAATGCGAAAAGAATTATTGTTTGAACGAAGCAAAAACTGAAATAAAATTTAGAGTACAATAAATTTTTAATTAAAAAGCCTAATAATTGATAATATCTATTATTTTAATTGCGTAGTAAGTGGACTTTACCACGAAGAGTCTTGCTCTAAGTTTACCAAGAAGGGTTTGGTTTTTAAACCCATAGGTAGACTAGTAGGTCAATTCTTTTCTAGACCGGGCTTCTTTTGTCACGAAGAGTTTTTGTTCTGGGCTGCCCTTGCCACGAAGGAGTTGCTTTATAACCCCGAAGGTAAAACTCGTAGGTTTGTTTACTTTTGGAGCAATACCAAAAGTAAGGCACCCTTAGGCGCGCCCCGTAGGAAGTAGTCGCTAAAACCTAAGAAATTTGTTTACTTTCTTAAAGTGAAAACTGTCGCATTATACCCACAAAAAGACACTATCTATAATCTAAATTTGATTATCACAATACTTTAAAATAATAAAATTACCTTATTAAAAACAAACAGCATTATTTATTTTTAATAAAATAATACTATTAAATCCCTTCACCAATGACAAGATACTCTATATTCTCTCTATATGCTGTTGAAATTCAACTTCCCTTTAGAGTACTTTTTAAGTGGATAAATTTTTAGAGATATAATCGATCGATTATATCTCTAACCTCTCTACTACCTTACCATCCTCTAAATGACTCTCTACTATCTCCTCTACATCATTAGGGGTTACATTACCATACCAAACTCCTTCAGGATAAACAATCACTATTGGACCTTTGTCACAGATCCCCAAACAGCCTGTATTAGTCACCATCACATCACCTGTTAAGCCATAATCTTCAATCTCCATCATAAAGTTTTGAATAATCTCTACAGAATCTTTATTGACACAATAGCCCCTTTGTTGACCATTGATTCTTGAACTAGAACAGACAAAGACATGATACTTAGGTTTATTCATCTCTATCTCCACCCTTCTCTTTTTATAATATAAGTACCAGTAATCAGTATGGGTAAAAAACAATTAAACTTATTTATTAATCATTACTCCTCACTTATTATCCCCTACTAGTTACTGATCATCATAATTTAGCTAATCTGCTTTAAATTGAGCTTTTCTACTGCATGTTCAATACCATCCTCAATAGCATCATATAACTCTAGGGACTTAATACCTCTTTCCAAAAGCCTCTTCTTAGGTTCATAGCCTATCCTCATAGACAAGACAGCTTCACAATCAGCTAACAAGTCAATTATATTACTCATCTTATCATATTTATCTTCACATTCTTTACCAGTACAGTATTTATCTATACTCCTTTTATCAACCAATGCTATCCCTTGTTCAGTATACTTATATACTAAGAAGTTATCTACATGACCAAAATGTTGGTCAATTAATCTTCCTGTTTTTGAGGCTACTGCAAACAAGAGGCCCCTACCTTTGATACTATCAAACACCTTCTCTTCTTTCTCTTGATCTTCAGAGATTGAATCTCTAAATTCAATAGATATATCCTGAGACAACTGACCAATAGCATCAGCCCTACACTGTTTACAGTGATACATCTGCTTTAAATCAAGAGAACACCTATCCCTTAACTCATCCAATTCCTTATTACTAACTAAAGGCATATCCTCAAATTCACTACCTTCTGCTGGGATAAGTGGCATTATATTTGTCATAAAGGCTCCACATTCCTTTACTTTATCAACAACCTCTGGAATATACTCATCATTTAAGCCTTTAATCATCACTATATTAACCTTACATAAGACCCCTTTACTTGATAAATAACTCAACCCTTTCAATTGATTATCAAGTAGAATCTTTGCCCCTTCTTCTCCAACCAGTACCTTGCCTTTATAATAGACCCATTTATAAATTGATGCCCCTATCTTAGGGTTTATAGTATTAATAGTAATAGTAACATGTCTAACACCTAACTGAATTAACTCTTCAGCATATTCAGGTAACATCAACCCATTTGTAGAGATACAAATAGTCATCTCAGGATCATCTTCTCTAATCAGTTCAATAGCTTTTTTAGTCTCCTCAAAATTTGCCAAAGCATCACCAGGTCCTGCAACCCCAATTACCTTTAGGTTAGGAAGCTTCTCTTTAACTACTAAATATTTATTATACGCCCCTTCTGGTGTTAATACTTCACTGGTTACCCCTGGTCTACTTTCATTTAAACAATCATACTTTCTGTTACAGTAATTACAGCTTATATTACATTTAGGTGCGACAGGGATATGCATTCTCGCATATTCATGAGCACATTCGCTATAACAGGGATGTTTTGTAGTCTTTAACATAGTATCTAATGATGTCTCCTCTGGAAAATTCATATTTAAATCAACTGAACAACCACCCATCTTATACCCCCCTTTTTCCACTCCTCACCTTCTTATCTATAGGAGTTCTTCTAATCATTATATCTTGTCAGCTATTAATCACCTTATCTCTAGTAAGCAGATTATTCACTTATATTCATCTATATCTTAGCTATTGCCTTTACAGGATTAAGAGTAGTAGTCTCAATTATTGCTTTAATACCTAACCCCCTCAAACTCTCTACCATTCCTCTACCAATCTTTCCAGAAATAACAACATCACAGTCTTTGATATCTTCTATAATATGATTTTCATGATTTCCATCAGTAACTCTACTCTCTATAAAAGTAATCTCTTCTGAATCTTTAGAAAAGATATAGAAGATCTTTGCTTTACCTAAATGAGAAATAATCTCTTCATTACTATTAACACTTACAGCCACTTTCAAGATAACCCCTCCTTTTTTATCCAGCAAAGTATTTATCATACATATCTTCACGATAAGAACTATGCTTTCTCTCTAACAATGTATTGGTAATCTTATCTAAAAAATTGACAGAGCCATCATAACCTACATAAACTCTTCTTTGAGCACCCATTCTATCATGGATTGGAAAACCTATTCTAACTAAAGGTATTCCATCCTTTTCAGTGATAAAATTACCATCAGAATGTCCAATCAAAATATTAACATCCAATTTATTGACATAATCTCTAATAGTTTCAAAATCAGTATCATCTATAATCAAAGTATCCTCAACACCTAATCCAAAACCCTTCTTTAGAAGTTCTTCTAACTTAGATGTCTTAGCACCTGTAGCTAATAATGCAGGAAAAATCCCATTTTCTAAGCATAAGGTTGCAATAGCATAGACAAGTTCTGGTTGCCCGAAGATAGCTGCTCTTCCTTGAGCATTATATTTATGGGAATCGACCATAGCATCTAACATCCTTCCCCGAGCTTGAGTCAATTTAAGATTAGGCTTCTCCCCTGTTATTTCAGATAATAAACTGATAAATTTATCTACATTGGCTAATCCAGTAGGCAGAGGAGCTCTATATAAAGGCACTCCAAATTCATCCTCTAAAAACTTACCAGGAGAAATATTATCATCGACTAAAACCCCTAACTCAATTGTTGCTTTAGCTCCACCCATACTCTCAATATCCTCAATTGTAGTTCCACCCTCAGGTAACTTTTGATAATCCTTTGAGTAAGGAGCATCTAGAGTTTCAGAGATATCAGGTAATAAATTATAGCTAATTGAAAAAGACTCTAGTATATCCTTAATTCTTCTAATATCACCTGGAGTTAAATTTCCCGCAATAATATTAACCTTCTCATTTGATCCTTCACTTGCTAACCTTTCTACCATCTTTCTTAGTGATAAATAATAGCCTTCAAACTCTGTACCTCCATAACCAGGTGTTGATACTGGAACAAAGGTTACATCACCAAGATTCTCTTCTTTTACAAACTCAGTTACCAACCTATCAATATCCTCACCAATGGTCTCTGCCAAACAAGTAGTTACTACACCAATTACTTTAGGGTTATAAAGTTCAATTGTATTCTTCAAACCCTTCTTTAAGTTATTTTCTCCACCATAAACAGTCCCCTGTTCAGTTAATGAAGATGAGGCAATATCAACTGGCTCATTATAGTGGGTTGCCATATGTCGCCTTATATAAGTACTACAGCCCTGAGAACCATGCATCATCAAAATTGCCTTCTCAATTCCCTTAAAAGCAATTGCTGCACCCATTGGCATACACATCTTACAGGGATTAATATTTAAATTTACAAAGTTACGAGCCATATCTATTCACCCCTACTTTCATTAGCAATAATCTTCCAAATTGGACTATTTAAAGTAGAATCAAGCTCTTTAGCAAAGTTAACAGCTCCTATAAAACCAGTTAACGGGTGCTTTCTCTCATGGTTATGGTCACAGAAAGCTACTCCTAGCTTATAAGCTAAAGGCCTCTCCTTAACACCACCAACCAAGATATCCGCTCCCCTTTCCTTCATAAACTTCTCAAGTTCAGTAGGAGTGGCATCATCTAAGATAATAGTACCTTCATCAGTCAGCTCTCTTATCTGATCATACTCCTCCTTTTTACCGGTCTGAGTTCCAACCATTACAGTCTTAATACCCAAATCAGCAAATTGTTTGATTAGAGATATAGCCTTAAAACCACCACCGACATAGATAGCTGCACTATAACCTATTAATCTCTGACGATAGAACTCTAACTTCTCTTCTATCTTAGCCTTCTCTTCTTTGATCAACTCTTCTACATTATTAATAACCTCTTCTTCTCCTAATAACTTGGCAATCTCCCTTAAAGAAGAGATTGTATCTTCTACACCAACAAAACTGATCTTAACAAAGGGGATATCATACTTCTCCTTCATCTTTTTAGCCAAAAAGGTCATAGAACCAGCACATTGGACTATATTCAACTCTGCCTGAGGAGCTTTCATTATCTCCTGACAGCTTGAATCCCCAGTAAATTTAGCATTGACCTCAATTCCAACCCTTTCAAGATATCCTTTAAGAATCCACATCTCACCAGCTAAATTAAAGTCCCCTAAAATATTAATTCCCTTTCTCTTAATAGGTGCAAGATTAGTATCCATTAAAGCTAACATAGCACGACAGGCTGCCTTATAACCACTAGATTTATTGCCTGCAAAGCCTGGGGCTTGTACTGGAATCACCCTAATACCATACTTCTTCTCAGCACCTCTACAGACTGCATCTAAGTCATCACCAATTACACCTACTACACAGGTTGAATAGATAAAGATAGTCTTAGGACTATACTTCTCCATTATCTCATCAATAGCAGCAATCAGCTTCTTCTCTCCACCAAAGACAATATCCTTCTCTCGTAAATCTGTAGAAAAACTATTTCTAAAGGTCTCTGCACCACTACTTAAACTACCTCTAATATCCCAAGTATAACTAGCACATCCAATTGGTCCATGGACTATATGATAAGCATCGGTAATTGGATTTAGCACAACTCTAGCTCCACAATAGACACAAGCCCTTTGGCTTACAGATCCTGCTACACTATCTTGATCACATTTTAACCTTTTTTCTTTATTCTTAAAGTTACAGAGAATAAAATCTTTTCTTTCATCTAACATTCCCACTTCTGAACCTTGACTCATTGGACTCACCACCTTATAATATATAATAGTGATGATATATTTGTAGAGCAGGTAGATATTTGACAATTTTAATATTTTTATATTAAAATTGGTAACAATTTGGTGATTTGATTGGTATTATAAGCAGTATGGTGAATGTACCAGATTCACCATACCACTTGTAATAGTTACATTACTAATTCTAAATCCTCTTCAGTCGCATCTCTATCTGCTCTATCTAATAAAGCACCACTTATCTTTTCAATCAATCTCATAGCACCTTTGTACCCAACAATTGGTAAATAACTTTGAACACTTCTATCCAAGATTGGGAATCCAAATCTTACTAATGGGATATCCTCTTCTTTAGCGATATACTTTCCATAAGTGTTTCCAATTAATAAGTCTACTGGGTCATTTTTAATCCATTGATGTAATTCTAATAAATCACCTGGACCCTTAACCTTAGTGCCTTCTACTCCAGCATCTTCTAAGATAGCATTAATTTCTTGTGCGAATTCTTTACCTGGAGTACCAGTTACAACATACCTAGGTGTCATACCAAGACTTACCACAAATTCTGTCATAGCAATCACTACATCAGGATCACCGAAGATAGCAGCTGTTTTGCCATGGAAGTGGAAATGAGTATCTGTCATGATATCAACTAACTGACCTCTTTCTTCCTCTAAAGCATAAGGAACCTCTTCGCCAGTAATCTTAACTAATTGCATAATGAATTCGTCAGTTGCTTTAACTCCAATTGGAGTCTTTAAAACATAAGGTTTAACACCACATTTACGCTCTAACTCAAAAGCCCCTTCTGCTGAAGCAAAACTTCCAAAAGCAATTGTAGCTTTAGCATTTCCAGCATCTTTTATCTCTTCAACAGTAGTTCCACCCTTTGGATACATCTCATACTTACCTGTCATTGGAGAATCTACTACTCCACTAGTATCTGGTACCATTGTAAATGGAATTCCCATTAATTTTGTGATTCTTTTGATCTCTCTCATATCGCCAGGGTCTACAAATCCAGGGATAAGGTTGATTTTATCATTACTAGCCTCTTCATCCTTTTGAGCAAGTTGTTTCATCATCGCTTGCACCATGTTAGAATAACCAGTAATATGTGAACCAACATAACTTGGTGTACTAGCATGGATAATAGTCTTACCTTCTGGAATATCCATAGCAGCTACCATAGACCCTACATCATCACCAATTGTTTCTGATAGACATGTTGTATTAATGGCTACAACATCTGGATCATAAAGCTTCCATATATTCTTCATTGAAGTATTTAAGTTTGATCTTCCCCCAAATACCGAAGCACCTTCAGTAAATGAACTTGTAGTGGCTACAACTGGATCTCTAAAATGTCTAGTTAAGTGCATTCTATGGAATGAACAACATCCTTGAGAACCATGACTATGAGGTAAACATTTATTTATTCCTAAAGCAGCATACATTGCTCCTATTGGTTGGCAAGTCTTTACTGGATTTACTACCAATCCACTTCTTTCTGTAACTTTCTTTGGCGTCAATGACATTAGCTTGCACCTCCTAATTCTGCTTCTATTTGTGGATCATTCTTCCATGGTGCTGTGATATAATTCCAAGTTGGAGTATTTATACCAGCAGATATATCTCTAGCAAAGTTAACAGCACCTTTAAATCCAGCATATGGTCCACTATAGTCATAGCTGTGTAGCTGCTTTGAGAAGATACCCATCTTCTGAGCTACATACTTATCTTTGATTCCTGAACCAAAGACAGCTGGTTTTAAGGCATTAAGAATAATTTCAGTCTCATAATGGTTTAAGTCATCTATAATAACCTGACCATCTTTCATCTCTGAAATCATACCTTTATAATCACCTAAAGGCATCTCTTCTTGAAGCTTTTTGTATCTCTCTTTAGATAAACGTAATTTATAACGTTTTTCATCCTTAGTTACTGTTAATTCAGGAATATTTCTATCATCAGCAGTCATCTCAATATCTGGAATAATCCCTCTTCCTTCATAATCATCACGATGACCAAACTCATATCCCGCTACCACAGTCTCGATACCAATCTCTTTAAATAAGTTCTGATAATGATGAGCTCTAGATCCACCCACGAATAAACAAGCAGTATTTCCATCACACATCTCTTTATACTTAGCCAATAGATCTTTGATTTCTCCTAATTCTTCTTCAATTACCTCTTCAGTTCTTTGAATTAATGCTTCATCATCAAAGTATTTAGCCATATTTCTAAGAGTCTCTATAGTTCCTTGTACTCCAATAAAGTTTACCTTCAACCAAGGAATACCAAACTTCTCTTCAAGCATCTCTGCAATATAGTTGATTGAACGGTGACATTGTACCAAGTTTAAATCTGCTGTATGAGCTGTTTTAATCTCTTCTAAAGTACCATCACCAGTCATTATAGAGACAATATCATAACCAATCTTATCTAAGATTCTAGATATTTCAAATCCATCTCCACCGATATTATACTCACCTAATAGGTTAATTGGATATTTCTTCTTAGGCTCTCTCTCTTTTGTTCCTATTACATGCTCCATTAAATTATTATTAGCAATATGGTGACCTGCTGACTGACTTACACCCTTATAACCTTCACAACTGAAAGCCAATACAGGAATACCATACTTCTCTTGAGCCTCTTTAGCTACAGCATTAATATCATCACCAATTAATCCTACTGGACAAGTAGCACTGATACTGATTGCTTCAGGCTCAAAGATCTCTACAGCTTCTTTAATAGCTTGTTTTAACTTCTTCTCTCCACCAAATACGATATCAGGATCTTGCATGTCAGTAGAGAAAGCATAACTAATAAAGTTCTTCTCACCATCCTTTGCTCTACCTTTATGACGTCTTGTTCCCCAAGTATAATAGGAACATCCTATCGGACCATGAGTAATATGGACTACATCTTTCAATGGTCCCAAAACTACCCCTTTACAACCTGCATAAGCACAACCTCTATTGGTCATAATACCAGGGATAGTTCTAGTATTAGCCATAATATGCTGTTCATTTTTATTTGAATCTTTAACCATCATGTGCTCTTTCCTGTTCTTCATAGATTTACCAGGATAAGCACTTAATAAATTATCTAATAATTTTTTATTATCTATCATATCGGTTCACCTCCAAAGTTTAAACTTATAACCTTATATAGCCTCTTCTCCCATCTCTCCTGTTCTTACTCTTGCAGCTCCAGTTACCGGAATAACAAATACCTTACCATCCCCTGCATTACCACTTTTATTGACACTAATGATAGTATTAACTACCTTTTCTACATCATCATCGTTAACTATTAATGTAATTAACCTTTTTGGAACCAAACGATGCCCTTCAGATACTGCTTCAGCCACCTCTGGAGATTCTATCTCCGCTCCAGATAATAGTGAATTAATCAACTCATAATCAACCTTCTTCTTACCCCTACCATAAACCTTACGGCAAGTCATTGAGTCAAAACCTTCTGCAGAAAGAGCTTTTTTGGTCTTATTAATCATGTTCATTCGAACAATAGCCATAACTTCCTTCATCACAAGACCTCCTTTTATAAGCCTTTTTTACCAGTACTGATTGTGTAAGCCTCTTCAACTTCACTTACAAATATCTTTCCATCTCCAAAGTTACCTTCACCAGTTTTAGCAGTTCTAATGATAATTTTAACTAAATCATCTACATCCTCATCATTTACTACCATTAATAACATCTCTTTAGGTAGCTCATCATAATGGATATCTCCTACTTTAACACCTCTTTGCTTACCTCTACCTGCTACATCAATCTTAGTAACAGCTGGAAATCCTGCATCACTTACTTCTGCTAATATCTCATTAACCTTCTCAGGTCTTACAATTGATCTTACCATCTTCATAATCTGTATACCCCCTTAGTTTAATGGTTAATAGCAATATAGTCAGTTAATATTACCTAATATTTTATCTATATATTACATCTCTAATATTTTATCAATCAACACTCAATATTAACTGACTTCCGCTAGTAATCGATTCATATATTTAAAAAGCACTGAATTACAATTCTAAAATACCATGTTCCATCATCAATGATTCTAATTCTTCTTGTTCCATAGGAGTTGGAATTACAAACATTTCATTATCATCAATTGCTTTAGCCAAAGATCTATATTCATCTGCCTGACCAGACTCTGGATCATAAGCGATAACTACCTTTCTGTTGATCTCTGCTCTTTGAACAATATTATCTCTTGGAACAAAGTGAATTAATTGACTTCCTAACTCTTTAGCAAAAGCCTCTAATAATTCAAGTTCTCCATCTACCTTACGACTATTACAAATGATTCCTCCTAATCTTACTCCACCTGATTCAGCATATTTCTTGATACCTTTACAGATATTGTTAGCCGCATACATCGCCATTAACTCTCCACTTGCTACGATATAAATCTCTTGAGCCTTTCCTTCACGAATTGGCATCGCAAATCCACCACAAACAACATCTCCTAATACATCATAAAATACATAATCTAATTCATCTGTATAAGCTCCTAAACTTTCTAACATACTGATAGAAGTAATAATTCCACGCCCTGCACATCCTACTCCAGGTTCTGGTCCACCTGATTCTACACAACGGATATTACTAAAATCTGTACCTCTTCTCATGATATCATCTAACTCAATATCTTGACCTTCTTCTCTTAAAGTATCCAATACCGTCTTCTGATCCATTCCTCCTAATAACATTCTTGTAGAATCAGCTTTAGGATCACATCCAACTACCATAAGCTCTTTACCCATCTCTGCCAATGCTGATGTTAAGTTCTGAGTCGTAGTTGACTTACCAATACCACCTTTTCCATAAATAGCTACCTGTCTCATAAAAATTCCTCCTCTTCTTATTTTCTTATATTTATTTAAAGACAAGTTAACCTGTCTTCAAATCAGAAGCAAACTGACATAAGATCTATAAACATCTAACATGATACGCAAGATATTTATCAAATCTAACATCGCAAAGTACTAATTCTTACATTTGTGTGTTAAGTATGTGTTAATTATAATCTTATTTTTATCCTATGTCAAGAAAAAAATAGATTTTTTTACCAAACTTAACACAAACATAACAAATATATTACAAATACATTACATTAATATGTTAATTATTAAATGAACCTCACACGAATATCTTCTCTAAGACAACTTAACTTTTTTAAAAACTAACATTATTATACAAAAATAAAATGAACCAATAATGCTCTTTTCTAAATCAAATTCTTTAAATCATAACTTTATATTAATTACTAAACTTCAAAACATAACCTCTTAATAAAATAGGGTCTCTGCAAGAACAGAGACCCTTCATAAAATTCTTTAATTTTTCAATTAAATATTTTAAACAGTAAAACCATCTACAGAACTCTTTAATCCTTCTGCCAAAGACATTAATTCTCGAGATGATAATCTAAGCTTTTGAGACATAACAGCAATATCATTAGCACCACTCTCAACTTCTTCACCTACAACAACTAATCCTTGAGCATCATCTGAAGAAGCTTGAATATTAGCGGCTGCATCAACGATGCAATTTTCTATATCCCTAAAAACACTTCCCGCATTTTCAATAACATTCTTACCAGTTAAAGCCTTCTCTTCAACATCAGTTACAGCTTCTAGACTCTTTCTAGAAGTAACTTGAGTTTCATTTATCAAATCTCTAATCTTATCGGTCGCCTGACTAGTATTGCGGGACAAGATCCGAATCTCTTCTGCAACAACTGCAAAACCTCGCCCCTTTTCACCAGCACGAGCCGCTTCTATAGCTGCATTTAAAGCCAATAGATTTGTTTGAGAAGCAATATCATTAATCATCTTCACAATATCACCTATCTCATTAGAATTACCCACCAATTGATTGATAGCTCCAACTCCTACTTTTACAGAGTCATTTATCTCTTCCATCTTTAAAATAGCATCTCCTAAGCTAGCACTACCAATCTCAGTTTTAGAAGCAGCCTCTTGGGAAAGAGCGCTAGCCTCTTGGCTTCCAGCCGAAATCTGACCGATACCAAGCTTCATACTATCGATATTAACCACAGTACTTTCTGCTATCAAATTACTCTTTTCAACAACCGAAGACAACTCTTCACTACAAGAAGTCAAAGTATTAATCATCTTAGCCAAGTCACTAATCAAAGCTTTAACCTTTCTGTTTGTCCTGTTAAAGACATTTATTAATTTATCTTCACTGTCATTTAAGCCATCTAAGAATAACTGTGTACTGAAATCACCTTCAGCCATCTTATTCAACCCTAACAATACCTGCTCGATAACCCTACCACTTAAAGAACCGAAATCAGGATAGGAACTAGATCCATGCTCTGAAATATCCAAGCCTTTTATCTCTTCTTCATTAGAAACCCTTAAACCAATGATTAGATCAGTTAATTTAAAAAGAATATATGATAGAGAGAAAGTCCAAAGAGCTACAGCTAGTACACCCTTTAATTGAATAAGAAATAACCCAGCCCCCCCTCCATAAAAGAATCCACCTTCTGTTGCAAATAAACCTACCATCAATGTTCCAAAAATACCACATACCCCATGTACCGACACAGCACCAACAGGATCATCTACATATAAACCTTCTATCATATCCATTGCAAAAACTACAACAACTCCTGCCATAGCACCTATAGCCACAGCTCCAAAATCATTGACACTGGCTGTCCCTGCTGTAATCCCTACCAGACCTGCCAAAGCACCATTTAAGGTCATGCCAACATCAGCCTTTCCAGATTTAAGCCAGCTAGTAAGTAAAGCCAAACTCGCTCCAGCAGCAGCAGCCAAATTAGTCGTCATGGCTATAGAAGCGATATCCAAATTAGTTCCTGCAAGAGTGCTCCCCGCATTAAAGCCAAACCAACCAAACCATAAGATGAATACACCTAAAGCAGCCATTAATAAATTATGCCCTGGAATCTTATTGGCAGAACCATCTTCATTATACTTTCCAATCCTCGGTCCCAAGACTATCGCCCCAGCCAAAGCAGCCCACCCACCTACTGAGTGAACAACGGTAGAACCAGCAAAATCGATCATATCACCTAGCCAGCCACCACCCCAAATCCAATAACCGACTACAGGATAGATAAAGCCACTAATCACCAAACTACATATCAAATATGCATTAAATTTCGTCCTACCCGCTATAGCTCCAGAAACAATAGTTGCTGCCGTTCCAGCAAAGACAACTTGAAATAACCAAAAAGCAGGTAATGGAATATCCAATCCCAAGTGACTAAAATCCCCTTTTAAAAACAAGCCATTAAATGATATAAATTTACCCCCTACCCCAAACATGATACTAAACCCTAAAATCCAATAAATCAAAGAACCCACAGAAAAATCCATTAGATTCTTCATGATAATATTCCCTGCATTCTTAGCCTGAGTAAAACCAGCCTCCACCATCGCAAAACCAGCCTGCATAAAGAAAACTAAAAAAGCAGATAACAAAGTCCATACCGTATCAATAGCAACCTCTTCCTCACTTCTTACTACACTTTCTGCCCAAACTGTATTAGATACTATAAAGAAGATTAACAATAATAAAACACCAGAAATCATCATTCTTTTCAACACCATCCACTCCTTTTTAATGTAAACTTTATGTTATGTATATGTTAATTATAAGGTATGAAAGCTATTATATCAATGTGATTTTTATTATTTTGACAAAAAATTTATATTTATTTTTACATAATAGTAATAATTGCCTCTCTATACTACTCCTCATTAGTGAGTAAGCACAAACTAAAAATTAATCCCAAAGAAGTTCTAAAGATTTATATTAACACTTTATACCAGAATTAATATGATATACTAATCAGGTTAAAATATTATAAACTTGGTTAAGCATACCCATTACCTTATCCAAATATCACCTCTAGCGGATATTCAGATATTTTTATTAAATCTGAATAAAAAATACCCCTGAATTCAGGGGTATTTTTTAATTTAATTAATAGATTAGTAATAACTAGCTTCCATATATAATAATTGATATATTGCGACATTTTGGTGTAATGTGAGTGGGTTGTCATTGAAGTTTACTCAAACTTATATAAAAAGCATTCTATTATCCTTCTATTATATTAATTTTTATATTATCACAGAGTAATTAATCAGGGTAATCTTATTAATTAGGTGAATCATATACTATCTATCATACTATTTTTACCAATTAAAGTAGAACTTATGGATAAACAATCACAAAAAATGGTTTATTGAATATTATATACCAAATAGAGAAAAGGAGGTGCACTGTTATGAGCAACTGTGGCTATGGAAATGAAGCTTTTGTTATCTTCTTAGTTCTAATATTATTAATCTTAGGTAGTTTTAACGATTGCTAGTACTAAAGAAAATATTAGTGTCGTTATCAGGGAAAATGGATAAATATTATATACCAACAGAAAGGAGGCAACAGCATAATGGGTGACTACTGTGGAAAAGACAATGAAGCTTTTGTTATCTTCTTGATTCTTATCCTATTGATTTTAGGTACTATGAATGGAGGATGTTAATTAGCAATGTCAATATTGTTTAATAAGGAGGTGTACCTCATGGGTGATTACGGAAATAGTTATGATGATAATGGGGCTTTTGTTATCTTCTTAGTTCTTATCTTACTAATCTTAGGTGCTAATGGATACTACTAATAATCAAATATAAAGGTAGAGAAAATATTTTCCCTACCTTTATATTTACATTATATGTAACAGACTAATGTCACTTATAAAAATTTAATCTTAGAATATTTGACTACCTAATAGGCTCATATTTTTAGACATTTTATAATTCAATCACAAAAAATGGATTTTTGAATATTATATACCAAGTGAAGAGGAGGTGAAGATAATGGGTTATGAAGATAATGGAGCATTTGTTATATTCTTAGTTCTTATCTTACTAATCTTAGGTGCTAATGGATATTACTAACACCTAGTATTAAAATCCTCACAATTTAATTATCTAATCCTATTAAAACACTTACTGAAGATATTCCTTCAATTATAGTACAGCAGCAAAGGGAGGTGAAAAAGATGGGCTATGAAGATAATGGAGCTTTCGTTATATTCTTAGTTCTTATCTTGTTAATCTTAGGTACTATAGAGTAATATAAATATAACTATCAATAAAAAGGAGGTGCATCCCGTGGGTGATTACGGAGGCGGTTATGAAGATAATGAAGCTTTTGTTCTATTCTTAATCCTTATCTTGTTAGTATTAGGTACTATGGGATACTGCTAAAGTTATTAAAAGTCATAATAGAAAGAGGAGAATCCTCAGTTGAAGATTCTCCTCTTTCTTTGCAAATATATTATATCCTAAACTTACTAACCAAATTGCGCAACTCTTGGGACATAGTCGCTGGCTCTTGGGAAGACTGGGTTCTTTAAATAGTTTAATACCTATCCTATTTATTTAATCTTATTATCTTCTTTTCTAGATTCTTCTTTGTTACCCTATAATAACCTGCTACCTCTACCTTATGGTTCTTTAATATTTCTAAAGGGTTAGAATTAGTATTGATTCTAATTGCCATTCCACAATCAGCAGTAATCTCTGCTAAGACAGGTACCAGCATAATCTTATACCCCTCTTCTTTTAAAACCCTTTCAGCTGCTAAAGCATGATGAGTAGAATTGAAGACTAACAAATTATATTCATTATTTAAGCCCATTACTATAACCTCTCTTCTTTAAGAACTAACCTTGATCTTAGCACCATGGCCTCTAACCTTGGCAATCACAGTGGCATCATTAATACCTAAAGCATATAATTCTATCAATAGATCAGCCACTTTATCCTCAGAGACCGAAATCAATAACCCACCAGATGTCTGAGGATCAAACAACATATCAACTATACTCTGCTCCATCTCTGTTGCAAATTCAACCTTCTCTTCTAAATGCTTTTTATTAGAGTAAGCCCCTTCAGGAATCAGTCCCATCTCTGCATACTCCAAAGCATCAGCAAAGATAGGTAATTCACTAGCAAAGACCTCTATCTCAACACCACTACCTTCAGCCATCTCCCATAAGTGACCTAAGAGACCAAAACCAGTTACATCAGTACAGGCATTGACTCCGATCTCTTGCATTGGAGCTACAGCTTTATCATTTAAAGTAGTCATCGCTTTAACCGCTGAATGATTTTGCATATCAGTAATTAAACCACCTTTAATTGCAGTAGAGATAACCCCCATTCCTAAAGGCTTAGTTAAGATTAGATAATCACCAACTTGAACCGCTGAATTGGTAAGTAGCTTCCCCTCTTCTATTACCCCTGTTACAGATAGACCATACTTTGGTTCATCATCTTGAATAGTATGTCCTCCCGCTATAATTGCACCTGCTTCTGCCACTTTATCGGCTCCACCCTGTAAAATCTCACTTAAAACCTCTTCTCCTAAGCAAGGGGGAAAACCAACTACATTCATCGCCAACAAGGGTCTTCCTCCCATAGCATAGATATCACTTAAAGCATTGGTAGTAGCAATCTGCCCAAATAAATATGGGTCATCCACTATCGGTGTAAAGAAATCTACAGATTGAATTAATATCTTATCATCACTAAATTGATAGGCAATAGCATCATCCGACTTATCTAAGCCTACCAATAACCTCTCATCTTCTGATTTAAAATCAACCTGATTTAAAACCTTAGATAGAGTCTGTGGACTCATTTTGGCCGCACAGCCTGAGGTCTTACTATATTGTGTTAACTTGATTTTATCTGACATCTTATTTATACCTCCTTTATAATAATCTACCTCTTAAATTACATTTAACTATGATGCTTTATGGCTATATTGCGATACTTTTAAACCCCAGTGTATAGTGGATAGTTGATAGTTAAGGTCTTTAAAAATGAAAAGAATTATTGTTTGAGCTTTGAGCGAAGCAAAAATTGAACTAGAATTTAGAGTCTAATCAAATTTTTACTAAAGCATATGATTAATTATAATAGTTAATACTCTAATTGCTGAGTGATTTTTAATTCTTTTCTAGACCTTTTGGTGACTTTTGCAGCAATGGCAAAAGTCACTCGGGAAAAAAGCTGATAAGCTTTCCCGAAATATTTTTTAATAATTTTACTATTTTTTAAAAGTAAAAGTTTCACAATATCTCTCTATAATGATACTACATCCCCATTATTTAGACTCTCAACAATTTCATACATATTGGTAATAGTACCTACCTCTAATTTTTCCGTTAAGCCATAATAGTTCAAGCAAGCTCCACAGGCTACAACCTCTACCCCTTGCTCTATTAGCTCTTGTAAATGCTCCTTAGCCTGCTCATTTAATGTAGGAATCTTAACACCTGAGTTGATAAAGATAATCTTAGCTGGCAATGGGTTTATTTCTAACAAAGTACTAATAAATCCCTTCATCAAGGCTTGACCGAGCTCTTCTTCACCCTTTCCTAAGATATCTGTACTAATAAAATAGACCTTTCCCTTAGTTTCTTCTTTTTTATCTACAATACCATCAACTTTTTTAATAGTTAGCCGATATTCATCGCTTTCTTCTAATAAAGTAACCTGACAATTTAATTTCTTAGCTAACTTCATTACATTATCCTTGGCAACTTGATCATCTAGCAATACCAATAATTCATCATCTTTCTCTAAAGCCTTTTTAGTCTCAATTACCGGCTTAGGACAGACTAATCCTCTTACATCAAGTTCTTTCATAAACTAAACTCCTCCTTATCCTTACTTATCTTAGATAAAACATCTAAGATAATATCTACCTCTTCTTCTGTATTAAAATAGGAAAAACTGACTCTAACCATACCTATATCTTTAGTATTCAAGGCTTGATGAAGTAAAGGGGCACAATGTAATCCTGCTCTAACCAATATATCAAATTGATTCTCTAAAATATAAGCCACATCAGCTGCAGCTATCCCTTTTAGATTAAAGCTTACAACCCCCACTCTCTCTTCCACATCTAAATCACCATAAATTATAATATCATCTATTTTCTCTAGCCCTGTTATAAACCTCTTAGCTAGTTCCAATTCTTCTGCTCTAATCTTAGCAACTCCAGTCTCCATCAAAAAATCAATCCCTGCACCTAAACCAATAATCCCCATAGTATTAAGAGTACCTGCTTCATATCTATCTGGTAAGAGAATAGGCTGGTAAGTAGATAGGGAGTCACTACCTGTTCCACCCTCTATCAATGTATCTAATTCAACACCTTCCTTAATATATAAAGCACCTATCCCTGTAGGACCATATAAAGATTTGTGCCCTGCTAAAGCCAATAAATCTATCTTCATCTCCTCAATATCTATCTCAACTACACCTGCTGTCTGGGCAGCATCGACTAGATAGGTAATCCCTCTCTGATGGGCTAATTCCCCAATCCTTCCAATATCAATTACGTTTCCAATTACATTAGAAGCATGGGTAGTTACTATCAAGCGAGTATTTTCTTGGATTTGATCCTCTAACTGCTTTAAATTCAATCTACCTTTTTGATCGACTTGAACAATGCTTAACTCAATCATATTACTTCTTTCTAACTTCCTTAAAGGGCGTAGTACAGAATTATGTTCAAGTTCTGTGGTGATTACATGATCATCTTGTTTTAAAATTCCTTTTATCCCTAAATTCAATGCTTCAGTAGCACCAGAAGTAAAGATAACCCTTGAAGAATTAGGAGCATTAATTAACTTGGCAACCTTACTTCTAACATCAAATATTTCTCTCTCAATTCTAGATATACCAACTCCACCAGACCTTCCAGGATTATAGCCTACCTCTCTCATACAAGAGTTGATTGCTTGATAGACTCTTTCTGGCTTAGGACAAGTGGTAGCAGCATTATTAACATATATCATAGTACCATACTCCTTTTATCAGTTCAGTAACATTTAATAAATAAAGAGTAACTAGTAAAAGATTAAATACTTATTACTGATTACTCATACCAATATTATTCTTAATTTTAAAATGGTTACCCAGTATTACTTTGAAGTTCTGAGGGTTGATAACCCCCTTGCTTTTTAACTAGAAATAGGTGTTCTAAATATTTAAATAGAACAAAAACTACCAGAGCAATTGATAACAATTCTACTACCTTTGCTGGATAATACAGCAAAAGAAGATTAAAGTTTTTCTGTAAAAAAGCTGAAGCTAACTTTAACCCAATAGCTGTAATCACAAAAGGAAAAGTAAAAGCAGAAAAACTGGGATAAAAATTACTAGAAATCATTTTAGGAAGATAAATTATAACAAGGGTTATCATAACTAGTGTTAATAAACTCAGCCCCCTACTATCATCAAATTTTTATTAGCAAAAACGCTCATATATCCTGCCAAACAGAGACCAGCAGGGGCTGTAAAGATAGAGATAGTAGGTAAAGCAGCCTTCTTAATCTCTCTAATAACTAAAACCCGATAAGTGACTGTCGGGAGTAAAACCATATAAAAAGAAAAATCAACCCAGAAGATTATCTGCCCTAGTTGTATATAATTAAAGGTTGGAGCAGTTACACTAGCTACTACTATTCCCAGATAAACGATAAAATAGCTAGGAAAGACTTTTCTGATATCAAAGTTGAAGATAAAGCCAATAGAGAATAAAACCATTAATAAGATATGTAGAATAATTCCTCCATACCAGAAATACAAAGCTACTTGAGAAGAAAAAGGAACTATATAAGTGGCTAAAATCATAATTGCCATAGAGAAGGTCGGGAAAACACTAGCTACAATGGAATTCTCTAATTGAGGTAAAAAGCCCTCCTTGTCAACAAAGAAATTAGCGATTAGCAGTAAAGCTATTAATGTGGCTAATATTCCAGCTAGATAACGATATTGACTACCATAGACCTGGATAAGATTACCTAAACCAGCTAAACCAAGCATCAACCTTGCTATTGATACTGGCACCTGTTTCAAAATTTCTGGCATTTATTCTTTACCCCTATTTATTTTAATTCAAATTGAAAGTTTAATCAATTATTAATCAAAACTCCATCTTCAATAAACTTACTCATTACCCAAGCAGCTACATCTCCTGTAATCCCAATGCAATGCTCAACCCTCTCTGGACTAGCAAAATCTTTAAACTTAGCAGTAATCACTCTACAACAGGTAGAACCATACTTATCCTTAATGTAATCATGGAGCCCTTCACTTCTAAGAAAAGAGTTACTTGGCATCTCAGCTTTTGGCTCTGTCCTTCCATACTTTAACCCCAAGGCCATTACTCCACCACTTATAGCCCCACATAAACATTTTGATTTACCGATTCCTACTGGAAATCCTGAAGCCAACTTTACAATCTCTGGTGGTAATTCTTCTCCCAATAATTGGTTGATAGTTGTCAACACCGCTTCTGAACAGTAATAATCTCCTTTTTTAAAATATCCTTCTGCTTGTTGACGGGCACTTTCAATTAAATTATTTTGTTCCTGATTCATAGTTTAAATACCCCTTTCACAATTAGCATAACTCTTAACTAATTTTAATATTTGAATGTTAATAATATCTAATTATACCAAGAAGATGGCTATTTATCCACCTCCTTAATATCTAACTATCAAATATTTTATGTTTTTATAGATAAATATACTTAACTATAAATAAGAAGCCCAATAAGTAGATAATCCAGTGAACATCTTCACCTTCACCATGGAAAAACTCGATAATTAGATAGATAACAAATCCCAAAGAGATACCTGTAGCCTTAAACTGGACTTGACAAAAATGTAAATGTTTTCAGAATAGAAATACCATCCTCTCTTAATCGATAGAAATCTTTGAGATACTTTTCTTGGCTCAAATTACTATCTACACATAAAGGGAGGTTATAATCTATCACATTATATCTAGCCTTTAATTCTCTCTTTGCTAGACCTTTGATTAATGAAGCTTTTGTTCTATTCTTAATTCTTATCTTATTAGTCTTAGGTACTATGGGATATTGTTAATCTAAATTAAATAAAATTAAGGGGAGGCACTGCCTCCCCTTAATTTTTGATTGATTAAATTTTAGTTAAATACAAAGCTATTCAATTACAACTCCATAATCTTCTAACCAGACATTGACCTGGATTAAATAAGCAAATAACTGTGGCAATCTCATCAACTGACCAAACCACGGAATATCAAAATCACCATCACTTGCAGCTAGCTTACGAATATAATCTACATCAATCAAATCAAGAATTGGTGAATTATTATCATTGATAATCTCTAATAACCAATCTCTAGTAGCTGCAAAATAAGCTGGGTCAAAGGTCTTGGGATAAGGATTCTTCGGTCTTAACCTAATATCCTCAGGTAAAATACCTTTTAATGCTTCACGTAACACTCCCTTTCTTCTACCACCAACATTCTTCATCTCCCACGGGATATTCCACACATACTCTACCAATCTATGGTCACAGAAAGGAACTCTAACCTCTAAGCCAGTATACATACTCATTCTATCCTTGCGGTCAAGTAAGGTTGGCATCCAACGAGTCAGATTCAAGTAAAACATCTCTCTCATTCTCTCTTCAATTCCACTCTCTCCAGCCAAACGAGGAACCTCAGATAACGCTTCTTGATAACGGTTTTCCATATACTTTTGAGGGTTAATTCTTTCTATCAAATCAGTAGATAATATCTTAACTCTATCATCTAGCTTTCTTGACCAAGGAAAGGTATTTGCCTCTAAAGCATCTTGATTATGATACCACGGATATCCACCGAAGATTTCATCAGCACACTCTCCAGAAACCCCTACAGTAAATTTCTTCTTAATCTCTTTACAGAATAGATATAAAGAAACATCTATATCTGCCATCCCTGGCAAGTCACGGGCATAGACCCCATCCCTTAAAGCCTCTACCAACTTATCATTACTGAGCCTAATATAGTGGTGAGTAGTTCCTAAATAATCTGTCATCTTCTTAATCCAGACATCATCAGGATCTGGTTGGAACTCATTGGCTTCAAAATGATCCTCATTTCCTTCATAGTCTACTGAATAAGTATCTATATTCTCTTTACCTTCTCTAATAAAAGCTCTACTAGCAACTGCACTAATCGCGCTAGAATCTAATCCCCCTGATAATAGTGTACAGATAGGAACATCAGAGACCAACTGTCGCTCTACAGTATCTATAAATAACTCTCTAACCTTAGCTATAGTAGTCTCCAAATCATCTTGATGGAGCTTACTCTCTAATTTCCAGTATTGCTCCTCTTTAATTCCATAACGATTGACTACCATCGAATAACCAGGCTTTAGCTCCTTAATCCCTTTAATAACTCCATGCCCTGGAGTTCTACCTGGACCTATAGTAAATATTTCTGATAAGCCATCTTCATCAATCCTAGCCTCTACTTCAGGGTGAGATAACAAGCCTTTCAACTCTGATGCAAATAAGAATCCATTCTCCTGCTCAGTATAAAAGAGTGGTTTAACACCTATTCGATCTCTTGCTAAGAAGAGCCTTTCCCTAGACTTATCCCAAATAGCAAAGGCATAGATACCATTTAACCTCTTAACACATTCTGAGCCCCAAGCTATGTAGGAAGTCAATAAGACCTCTGTATCAGAGTGACCTTCAAAAGAATGACCTTCTGCTTTTAAATCTCTTCTCAAATCTTCAGTATTATATAGCTCACCATTATAAACTAAAACATATTGATTGTTCTGATACTTCTTAACCATCGGCTGCTTTCCACCCTCTGGATCAATAACAATCAATCTTCTATGAGCCAAAGCCACATTTTCTGAACTCCATTCTCCTCTTTCATCAGGACCACGCTTCTGCTGACAATCAGCCATCATCCCAACAATACCTTGCTCTCTTCTTAAGTTACGTTCCCAATTTAACCAACCTGCAATTCCACACATACAGATACTCTCCTCCTTTATATTTTTTATTAATCCAATGTTAATATTATGTTATGTAACCTAATAAAATTACTCACAACAAGATACTTAACACAAGATTAACATACATTACTCTGCCTCTCTGTTTTACAGTATATCTTATGTGTGAAATTGATTTTCGTTCTCATTTTTTCTTTTTTTATCTTTTACTTTAACCATATAGGCTGCCTATATTTTGATTCTTCTAATTAATCTTTTATATAAATAGTGATTTTTTATGGGTATATTGCGACACTTTTCACACCTCATCCCCAACCCTTCTCCTACTCTTAGGAGAAGGGAGAAAAGTAAAAGAGAAAGAGTTTCCCCTCTTATTAGTTAAGGAGAGACTGGTTGTGTACAAAGAGTAATTGAACTGTATTACTCGTAAGGGGATTAAGGGGTGAGGTGTGAGGTTTTGAACTTAATTTTTAACTATAAAAGTATCGTATCATCTATCTATTGTATCAGTCTTTCTATAAGCAAAAGAAGTAGTAAAAATAAAAACACTATACTCACCTCATCGGCTTTCTAGTGTTTCTATTCATAATTTATGAAGTTTTTACTGTCCTCATCCATCCTTTTATCACTCTACCATACTCAGAATTAATTCTCGTAAAACCTTACAAGCTACTGCTGTAGAAGCACCACTATGGTCATAATGGGGAGATAACTCAACAAGATCAGCACCAACTATATTTAACTTGGTAAATTCTTCAATAACATCCATCAACTCTTTGAAGGTGATACCACCAGCTTCAGGGGTTCCTGTACCAGAAAAGATAGATGGGTCTAAGATATCAAGATCAATTGTGATATAAACTGGTCTATCACCAATCTCTTCAACTGCTTTATCTAAGCCTTGACAATCAAATTTTCTTAAGCTCGTATGGGACTTTGCCCATTCAAACTCTTCTTTAGTTCCTGAACGAATCCCAAATTGATAGATTCTATTATCACCTAAAAGGTCCCAAGCCCCCCTAATCACTGTAGCATGGGATAGCTTATCACCCATAAACTCCTCTCTAAGATCTGTATGGGCATCAAAATGTAATAATACCATATCATTATATCTCTCATAAACAGCCTTAATGGCTGGCAAACTAACAAGATGCTCTCCACCAATCATCATCGGTTTCTTGCCATCTTTAACTATTTGACTAGCATAGTCTTCTATCATATCTAAAACCTTTTGAGTACTTCCAACAGGAAAATCCAAATCCCCCGCATCACAGATATTATAGTTCCCTAAATCGCGGTCTAGATAAGGACTATAGGTCTCTAACCCATAAGAATCTACCCTCATAGCCTGAGGAGCAAATCTTGTTCCTGGTCTAAAAGACGTCGTCCCATCAAAAGGGCTACCAAAAACTACAATATCAGCACCTTCATAAGATTTGTCTAGTCCAATAAAAGTAGTTAATAATTCTGGTTTAGTCATTCTCTATCATCTCTTTTACATAGTTTGGTAATGCAAAAGCTCCTACATGAATATCTGTATTATAGTATTTAGTCTTTAATCCTAATGAACTCCATTTCTTAGCATCAAAATCCTTAATTGGATGTAACTCTTTTGAAGCAAAACCAAATAGCCAATGCCCTGATGGGTATGTCGGCATATGGTATTGATAGACTTCAGAGATAGGGAAGATACTCTTAATCTTCTTATTAGCTCTAACCAGCTCTTTAGCATTCTGGTTATAATAAGGGCTTTCATTTTGATTGACTAAAATTCCCTTATCGGTCAAAGCATTATAACAATTTTGATAGAATTCAGTTGTAAATAACCCTTCACCTGGACCAATTGGGTCTGTTGAATCTACTATAATTAAGTCATATATCTTCTCTTTACCTTCAACAAACTTAACTCCATCTTCAAAATAGAGATTTACCCTGTCATCATTTAATTTAGAGGATGTAAATTGTAGATACTCTATAGCAGACTTAACTACTAGCTCATCGATCTCAACCATATCGATCTGCTCTACCGATAAATATCTACTTATCTCTCTAACAGTTCCTCCATCTCCACCACCAATGACCAAAACCTTCTTAATGTCTGGATTTGTTGCCATAGCAACATGGGTTATCATATCATGGTAGATAAACTCATCCTTCTCATTTACCATCATCAATCCATCTAGTGTTAACACTCTACCAAACTCATAGCTCTCAAAGATATCTACTCTTTGAAAATCACTCTGCTTAGTATATAGATATTCTTTTACTTTGATTCCAAATCTAACATTCTCAGTATGCTCTTCTGTATACCATAACTCCATTACCTTACCTCCAATTATAACATTATAATCAAATCTTAGTTTGGATGTTAATCTACTATTTTATGAGAGAACTTAATCTCTTCAAGATCTTCATTTCCAAATCTCTTCACCTTGTCAAACATTCCTCTTGCTACTTCTGTTGTCTCTGTCTTTTCCGCTCCTAATTTCTCTGCTAAGTAATCAAAAGCATCCCAAGGGTTGACATCTCCACCACAAGTAAACAAATCAACAGCCGCATAATTATATTCTGGCCAAGTATGAATTGTTAAATGGGATTCAGAGATAACAACTGCCCCACTAACACCCCAAGGATTGAAATGATGGAATACGCTCTGTACAATAGTTGCTTTTGCTTCGATAGCAGCTTGCTTCATATACTCTTCTATCTTTTTATGGCTTTTTAAAATATCACTATCACAATTATAAAACTCCACTAAAATATGTCTTCCTAATTGTTGTAACTGCATATAAATCTCCTCCTAATTCTTCTCAATTAATATTTTTTATTCATCTATTTAAAACTTTAATTTTATCAGCATAAGGGTCGGCTGTACCAGTAAGTATCCCCTCTTCAGCTTTCAAAAATTCAATATACTCTATAATCTCCTTAGTTATCCTCTCACCTGGAGTAACTATTGGTATCCCAGGCGGATAAACCATAATCGACTCTCCACTAACCTCACCTTCAGCATCCTGTAAGGCTATTGAACTTGTCTTAGCATAAAATGCCTCGCGTGGAGAGACTACAACTTGAGGCCTCTCTAAAATAGAGTCCTTATATTTAATCTTCTTCTTATTATTATATTTTTGACTTATATCCTTCAAAGCATCTACTAGCTTATCTAGATACTCTTTAGTATCACCTACACTGATAATCCCTAATATATTGTGGATATCAGCAAGTTCCATCTGTATATTATACTCGTCACGAAGAAGGTCATAAACCTGAAACCCAGTCATTCCTAGTTTTGATACATTGATACCCAGCTTGGTTTCATCAAAATCATATACCCCATTACTCCCTATCAATTCTTTGGAGAAGGCATACATCCCATCGATTTTATTAATCTCTTCTCTTGCCTTCCTTACCAAATTTAAGACTCTAGAAAATATCTCTTCACCCTTTAGCACAAGGTTCTTTCTAGCAATATCAAGGCTTGACATCAATAAATAAGATGCACTTGTACTTTGAGTCATATTCAACATTATCTTTACCGTATTCTTATCTATCATTCCTTCATTCAATAATAATACAGAACTTTGAGTCAGCGAACCACCTGTCTTATGTAGGCTTACAGCTGCCATATCTCCACCAAACTTCATACCACTTGATGGTAATTCAGAGTGAAATCCAAAATGGGCACCATGAGCTTCATCGAGCAATACTGCCATCCCATGTTGATGAGCAAGGTCAATTATCCCTTCGATATTTGATGTAGTTCCATAATAGGTTGGATTGATTAAAAATATAGCTTTAGCATCAGAATGCTCTTCTATAGTCCTTGTAACTTCCTCTAAAGATACTCCTGTAGAGATTCCTAACTCCCAATTTATCTCTGGGTTTAAATATACCGGTGTTGCCCCACTTAAGATGACACCATTAATTGCAGATTTATGAACATTTCGTGGCAAAATTATCTTGTCTCCATGACCACAAACACTCATAATCATTGCTTGTACTCCAGAAGTAGTCCCATTAATCAAAAAAAAAGCATGATCTACTCCATAGGCATCAGCCATCAACTCTTCTGCCTCATTAATAACTCCTATAGGATTACTTAAATTATCTAGGTTCTTCATGGAGTTAACATCAATCTCTAAGACTGTCTTTCCTACATAATCAGCAAGCTCCTTTAACCCTACCCCTTTTTTATGCCCTGGAACATCAAAGGGGATTACATCATTATGATGATGTTCCTTTAATGCATCAAATAACGGTGTTCTATTATGTTCTTTTATCATCCTATCTACTTATCTTCTCCTTTCTCTACAGTAAATTAAAATTACTCTACTTTAAATATAGATGTCTAATATTAAAGATTTTTCACTGGTTACTCATCACTGCTTGTTTATCGCTCTTCTCAATATATTTTATCTTGTTCAGAGTCTATAAGATTTATACTGAAATAATATCCAATCTGTTAACAGATATGAAGGATACCATGATCACTACAGATTATATAAGTCAGTTAACCATCTAATATTAAATTAGAGTAAAGAAACACATAATAAAAAAGACATTCGTTAAACCCAGAAATTTGTTAATCACAAATTTTAGAAATTGATTATCTGGGCTTTAACAAATGCAATATAATAATACCACAAAATTATTTATTTGCCTAGATATATTTTATCAATTTTTAATAAATTTAATAGCTACTAATTAAGAACTAATTCTGACTAAAAAGATACTCTCCCATCTAATAACAAACTCCACTATTAATAGTGGAGTTTGTTATTAGATTTAGTTTTTTCTTTAAATTTTTCTGGTTCTTGCCCATTAATAATATCGGAAAATAACAGATACTCATCTATTATATCCTCACTTGATAAAAAATCTACCATTTCAATCTCTTCTTCATCCTTTTCAATTCCATTCCAAAGTTCTTTATTATCTTTACTCACCATTCTTTAACCTCCCTCTTTATTTTTATAAATAATTATTAGTTAATAAGATAATGGGGATATTGTGACACTTGTTACCATTAATAATTAAGGTCTTTAAAAGGGAAAAGAATTAGCCCTAAAGGATAAGTTCAACTAAAGTTCACTAAGAAAAACACTTACTTCACTAAGTTTCCTTTATGTTTGAGCGAAGCAAATATTCTAAACAAAAATAATAACAATATAATCTTTGAATTAGAATACTAAGATTTATTAACTTAAATAAATCTAGATTGCGTAGTGAGTGGGCTCTACCACGAAGGGTTTGGNTTTATGTTTGAGCGAAGCAAATATTCTAAACAAAAATAATAACAATATAATCTTTGAATTAGAATACTAAGATTTATTAACTTAAATAAATCTAGATTGCGTAGTGAGTGGGCTCTACCACGAAGGGTTTGGTTTTTAAACCCGTAGGTAGTCTCGTAGGTTAATTCTTCTCTAGACCAGGCTTCTTTTTAAAGAATAGAAGTATCCCAATATCTATCTTTAACTCAATAACTAATTAAAGATTATAAAAAATATCAGTACATATAATATTATTCCCAATACACCTTTAATAGTATTATTAAAAATAAAAAATAGAACTCTTTTTAAAAGAGCTCTATTCTAATAGCTAAAAATTACGCTTTAGCCCAAGACAATATCTCCTCTACTATAGCAACTCTTCTCTCTTCTATGGTATCAAAGTCCATCGCCTCAATATAAGGTTCTTCTAATTTATCATGTAACATCTTAGCCTGCTTAATTGCCTCATGGGCATTATTCATAACTACACTATAACGTTCTTCAACCCCAGCAATCTTCATAGCATTCTTCTCTATAACATCTTCAGCAACACACTCTAACATATCTACTAATTGATCTCCTGTTCTAACAGGATCGACTACATGGGGGGCAGTACCATCAATTAAAGCCACACTCAACTTAGGAACTACTATCATATCTATACTAGCTGG
This sequence comes from Orenia metallireducens, assembly GCF_001693735.1. Classification (GTDB taxonomy): domain Bacteria; phylum Bacillota; class Halanaerobiia; order Halobacteroidales; family Halobacteroidaceae; genus Orenia; species Orenia metallireducens. The sequence goes on along the minus strand of NZ_LWDV01000008.1, from coordinate 470,724 downwards.
ATCAAAGGAGCAGTGGAAATAATTCACTTCAAAACCTCTCTCTCTAATAGCCTGAGCTACCTTCTTCATCAAGGTAGATTTACCAGTACCAGGTCTACCCTTAATAATATAGCGCATCTCTACATCTTCAGTTATATTATCAAAGAAATGTACAGCTCCATTAGGGGTAAAGGCACTACCAAAGAGGTGGCGTTCTGGTCCAAGTTCCTCAGCTAATTCAGTTTCTGCTAAGATATCATCGATCAATTTCTGTGCTCGTCGATTGGCTTCTTGAAAGTCCATTCCTTCTAGATAGTACTCTTCCCATTCATCATGAATCAACTTAGCCTCAGCCAAATAAGCATAGGCTCTATTAAAGAAATTACTGATACTCTGACTTAAAAAGACTATCTGCTCTTTATTCTCTTCTAATATATCTCTATCCCAATAGCGACCTAAGTTGATAATCTCATCAATAGCTCCAGGATATTTAGGGTCTACTATATGAGGTGCTGTCCCATCTAATAGAGCCACCTTCAAAGTAGGTACAACAATCCCATCTAAAGAATCATTATCTGAAGAACACCAATGAAATTCAACATCATAACCTTGCTCTAACATATCATTACCTATCCTCTTCATAAAAGTAGACTTCCCTGTACCAGGTCCACCCTTAATTACAAATAATCTTTCACAGTTATAGGGTAAATACTCATAAAAGGAATAAAACCCCTTGCTTGTATTACCTCCAGGATAATAATTTTTAACCTTTCCTCTAGCCATAAATCCCCCTCCTTTGTCACTTTCATATAAAGTCTATGTTAGAAAAGCTAACTTTATGGCTATAAATATGATAAATTTTAGGTATGAAAGGGGATTTAGAGTAGACATTATAAATAAAAAAGCTAAGCTCTTAATTTTTAAGAACTTAGCCTATTATTACCCTCATTTAATTAACAACTTCATCAGCCTTTTTAATCATATCTTCCATACTTTTACTAGCATCCTTATTATCATTATCTTTTAAGATATGTGGAGTGATATATATAAGCAACTCAGTCTTAGAAGAGTTATCACTTTTTGAACGGAATAACCTCCCTAATAAAGGTATATCCCCTAAGATAGGCACTTTATTAACTGTTTTAGAACCATTATCCTGTAATAAACCACCTAGTACAATAGTCTGACCATCCTTTACTCTAACAGTTGTACTAATCTCTCTACGTCCAATATCAGGAGGACGACTCTGATATTGGGCCTTCATATTACTGATACTAGGCTTTAATTCTAGAGTAATCGAACCTGAATTACTGACCCATGGCGTTACATCTAAAGTAATTCCAGCATCAATACTCTGATACTTCGTCTCTTCATTTCCATCTTCATCTGTATTAATAACCTCATAATATGTTACATCAGAGACCTCAATTGTAGCCTGTTGCCCATTTAAAGTTGTAATATTAGGGTTTGCTCTAATAGTAGCTTTACCATTAGAAATCAACGATTGCAGATTTAGTCTGAAATTATCAGAGAAGTCAATGATTGATTTATAACTTAATTTCCCTAAATCATTATCAAAAAGGGTTATGCTCTCACTATCACCTTCTAATTGTGAGCTTAAACTCAATGATGAAGTATCACCTTTTTGGTGGGAAATATCTATAATCAGAGCCTCAACAACAATTTGGGGAATCTTCTGATCTATCTTTGCTATATACTCTTTGACCTTCTCAATCTCACTTTGAGTACCAGTGACCATAATAGCATTCTGTTCATTTATTACCTTAACATTAGAAGCTGGTATATTACTAGGTAGAACCTTAAGAACTTTCTCTGCTTGTAGATATTCTAGAGGGATTAACTCACTAGCTGTTAATAACGAAGAAGCAGGGCTATTGATATTCTTCTCACCGACTAAAAAGACATCACCTTTTCTAATATAAGTGTAACGCCCTCCTGCCAAAATCAAATTGATTGCATCTTCTATAGGTATATCATCTAACTTTAGATTTATCTGCTCTCTAATTGGTCCAAATAAGACCATATTCACTTTACTAATTTGAGAGATACTTGCTAAGATGTCACCCAAGTTAGCATCCTTAGCCTCCATAGTAACCTTACCATCTATGACCCAAATATTTAATTTATCATTATCAAATTGGCTGACTAAATAAGTATTATCAGTCATTTTTTTAAACTGATAATTATAGGCTTTGGTCAAAGCCTGTAAAGCCTCTTGAATCTTAACCCCCTTTAGATTGAGGGTGACTTTACCTTTTAATTCTTTATCAGGAACCAGATTTATTCCACTCTGCTCTGTTAACATCATAAGTACATCCTCTATATTAGCATTTCTTACACTTAAACTGACCAAGCTAGTCTCCGCATAACTATATAGAGAAAATATACTACTAAATAAACAGATTAGAAGTATAATCAGAATCCCTTTATTCTTTCTTTTCTCCATTACTATCATTCTCCTCATTTATTATATTAATAGCCTTGATTCGTAGATTTACCTTCAAATTATTATATCTGCTAGCTTGACCCTTTCTGATAATCAGCTTATCAACTATCAAAAATTTATTAGCATTATTTAAAGAGTCCAAGAAATTAACAAGTTCCTCTAACTTACCATTTAAAGATAGAATATAATAAATAATCCTAAGATTATCAGTATCAACTTCCTCTACTTCAATCTTTTTATCAGTAATTTCTAAACCACTCTCTTTTAAATATCCATCTACAGTCTCCAATAGTTCCAATTGAACCTGAAGTGCTTTTCCCGAAAAGGTGAAAGATTTAAGTTCTTCCAACCTACCTATCTCTTCTCTTAATTTATGCTGATACTTTTGACCATTTCTTAAGAGCATAGGGCTCTTAAGCCATTGATTCTCTTTATTAATATAAATATCTGCAAAGGTTCTTTGATATCTAATTGCTGGCAGTATAAGCCATTTAACTGAAGATACAGTAATCATAACCACCAATGCAAACAATAATAACCTCTTCTCCCTTTTATTCAATTTCATTTACTAGCTCACCTACAATCTTAAACCGTTCTCCATCCTGTTCGCTAATAATGTTACCAATAAACTCTAAATTAGTAAAATACCCAGACTCTTCTAACCTATTCATCACCCCAATAGCTGATGGAGCTGTTCCTGCTAAGAGGTTTAATTGATAATCTTTAAAGTGTATTTGATCTACTTTCGTCCCTTCAGGCAGAATCTTACTCAACTCCTCTAACCAAGGTAAATAACTATATGTCAAATTAATATTATCTTTTAAGTCATTTATCTCTTGATTTACCTTACTATACTCACCTTTAATATGATCAATCTGGCTAATTACTGGCGAGAGCTTTGCTATCTTAGTCTGTAAAGTAGCTAACTTATCACTATCAAGCTTCCAATTAACCCCAAAAGATAGGAGGTTGATTACAATAATAATTATTAGAATAATAGAATTAATTATTATATACTCCTGCTTCTTATCATAGAAGTATTGCATCAGACAATCGCCTTTGATCTCTTCTAAAGCATCAGCTGCATAAAACCAAATATCATCATTTATTCTATAATTTTCCTTATTTAAGTCTGAATAATCATCGACTTTAGTACCATTGACTACAACTAAAGGAGCTTTTGATAACTGATATCTTCTCTCTAGATAAGAATTGGTTTTAGCAACCTCCTCTTTTAAATCAACGCTTCTACTAGCCCTAATATAATAGTCATTCTCACTAAAGAATATAAAATTATAATAGTCAATCCCTTTATCGACATAAAGAACTCTATCATAGTCACCTAAATTATCTTGATGATAAAAATGATAGATTAAACTGGCTGGAATTATCCTACTAATATTAATCCCTTCTTCATAACATGAATAATAAATAGGGTTGAGAAACTCTTTAAGTACAGCAAAGGCTAAAACTTTTGACCCCTTATTTGACTCTTTAATAATGTAATAAGAGAAATATACCTCTTCTTCCTTACTAGGTAATTTATCTAAAAACTTAAATTTTAAGATACTTCTTAACTTCTCTTTAGAGACTGAAGGTAATTCTAATACTTCTATAAATAGCTTACTAGAAGGTATAACTAATACCAAATCTTGAGAATCATATTCAGCTTTAGCCAGATAAAAGGATATCTTTTGAGAAGGGTTTATATATGATTGATTATAAACAAGATTTTCATCCTTTATCTGAAGCAACTTCAAATAGTCATCACCAATCTCTACATAGGTCTGCAACTTTCGCCCCTTACTCCCATAACCTTTTAAATGGTTATTGACTGATGAGTATATCAGTTCAGTTAATTTTTTTAATTTTCTCTTTTTCATAATATAAAACCTCACTATCTTTCATATTCACGCCCTAGATAAAGGGCTATGACTATAGGGGGCAACTCTATTCCTCTTACTGTAATCTGAACTTTTATAGCAGTGGGCGATTTTCCTTCCTCTTCATAAGACCAATAACTCTTCCAATACTCATATTTAGGATCATAAAAGTAGAAACTCACCTTTTCAACCTCTAAATTATTGAAGAAGAATAACTCTTGAGAACCCTCTTTACTTATAGAACTTATTTCCTTCTTGAAGAATCCCTGATAAAGATCAAAAGAATAACTTATTCTCTTTAATTGCTTATTCTCTAAAACCAAAAACTCTAAACTATGCTCCTTACCTATAAAAAGATTCTCCTGATAAAGTGGAGAGAGAAAGATATTATTTAGATACCTCTCTAAATCACTCTCCAATACCCTCCAATGCTGTTCCCAATCACTATCTGCCCCTGCCCTCTCCCAAGTAGAGAGGCTTTGTTGAAAAAAAGTAAAGGTAACGGTCATAACAATTCCAGTAATCGTTACCGCAATTAAGATTTCGACTAAAGTAAATCCTTCTTCTTTCATATCTATCTACTCCCAATCATCATTAAGGGTAACCCTACTAACAGAATAACTATATTCCCCCTTACTCCCTTTCCACCTTATAATTAGTTTTAATCCTCTAATTCCTTCATCAATATAATCCTCTTCTAACTTCCAATAACATAGATTACCCTTATATAAAAAATCACCATGGGTGGCTAATTCTATCCCAGATACAATCTCATCAAACTTACCATCAGCCCAGCTAGCGATATAAGTATAATCTCTGCGTCGCTCTATCCCATCATTAATACTCATAAAACCATGAATTAAAATAGAGAGACTAATTCCTAAGATAACCATTGCAATTAAGACCTCAATTAATGTAAATCCTCTATTCATCAATCTCCCTCCAAGGAAGCAAGCCCAGTTATGGGATTTACCTTAACCTTAAACTCTTGACTATTAGCAGTCACAACATTAAACTCTCCACCAGAACTACTACCATCTGCAAAGAAAGAAATCTGCTTATCTTCCTCTGCCTTTTTAATTAATTTGATTCCTTTACTAAATTCTATTAATTCTCCTGACCTATCCTGATAGATTAATTTATCATCAGCTAATTTTAAAGATTCGGTAGAGTACTCACTGATAGCTTTGACCCTAAGTTGATTTAAAATCTCTATCACCTTGCGTGATGTACTTCTTAGCTCCACACTTTCAAGCAACTTTCCAAAAGAGGGTAAGGCTACACCTAAAATAACCCCTATTAAGATGACTACAACTAAGACTTCTATTAATGTAAAGCCCCCTTTACCAGTTAGTAACATCAGTAGACTCCTTAGTTCCTCCTTCTTGATTATCTAAACCATAACTCCACAAATCATATTTATGCTCATTATGCTCCCCTGGGTTTTTATAGTTATAAGGATTTCCCCAAGGGTCTAAAGGAACCTGTTTATCATCTAAATAAGGTCCATTCCAATTATTTGGAACTGGAGAGATTGTAGGCTCTTTAATTAAAGCCTCTAATCCTTGTTCAGTACTTGGATATCTACCATTATCTAAACGATAACTATCCAAAGCCAATTTAAAGACATCTAATTGGTTCTGGGCTGTTGTCTGCTTGGCCTGTGAAACCTTTCCAAATAACTCTGGACCAACAGTAGATGCTAAAAATCCTAAAATTACAACTACTATTAAAACCTCAATTAAAGTAAACCCATCCTCTTTTTTTATAAATTTTTTCATTCAAACTCCTCCTTTAAAAAGATATTGAATTGATATTAAGCATCGGTAATAACATAGAGATTACAATTATTCCAATCACAGTACCCATAACTAAAATTACTAAAGGTTCAAAAACCTTCATCATCTTCTCTAAACTCGACTTTGACTCTTCTTCAAAGTTATCAGCTAATTGTAATAACATAGCAGATAACTTTCCTGTTCGTTCTCCAATACCTATCATATGAACTGCCACTTGAGGAAAAAATCCATTACTATCTAAGTTTTCTGATAAAGCTCCTCCCTTTTGTACCTTCTCTCTAGCTACCTGCAGAGTATTTTGTAAGATGATATTAGAGGTTACTTGAAGACTAATATCTAAAGCCTTCAATAAATTAACTCCACTATCTAGCATAGTGCCTAGAGTTCTACTAATTCTAGCAACTTCCACCTTTATTATAAACTCCCCTATAAAAGGAAGCTGCAATAATAGTTCATCAATCTTCATTCTTCCATCTTCAGTCTTATAATAAGACCAAATAGCTAGGAAACTTAGTATTGGGATAATAAATACAATCAACCAATAAGTTGATAAGAAGTTGCTGACCTTTAATAGTATCTCAGTGGATAAAGGAAGTCCTTGTCTATAATTTTCATAAATAGATAAAAATTTAGGAAGAACAAAGGTTAACATCACAACAACTGCCATTATCGATACCACCAATAAGACAATCGGATAAATCATACTTGTAGTTATAAAGGCTTTAAAACGATGATTATCTTCCAAATTTTTGGCTAAACGTTGGCAGGTTAAATCAAGAAATCCTCCTTCTTCACCTGCTCTAATCATACTCACATACCCCTTAGAGAAGTAACTAGGATATTGGGCTAAGGACTCCGCAAAGCCACGACCACCCTTTAAATCCTCATATATCTCTTCTACTATATCTTTAAAATTTCCAGGCTTTAATAACTCAATAATTACTTGTAAGGATTCCCCAAGCTGTACCCCTGCTACCAAAAGATTTGATAATTGCCGTGTAAAGAGTATTCTATTTTCATTCTTTCTACCTAAAGTAAAGGAGAAATTAGTTGAACTTGAACCTTCATCAATCTCCTTTAGTTCAAAGAGATATAGTCCCTCTTCAGCCAATCTCTTTTTAGCATCATCGCTGTCAAGAGCTTCCATCTTATCTTTAACCTCTTGCCCCTTGTCGTTGATGGCTTTGTAGCTAAATTTGACCATCTAAAATCCTCCCTAACTTCTAGTTACTCTAATCAATTCATCTATAGTAGAGATTCCTGCTTTGACTTTATTCCAACCATTCTCTAACATAGTTTCCATCCCTTCTTCTCTTGCCACCTTCTTAATTTCATCTACCCTCTTACCTTGAGATATCATAGCTTCAATCTTCTCATCTATGATTAGTAATTCATAAAATCCTGTCCTGCCTTTATAACCAGTATGACTACATTCTTCACAGCCAACTGCTTTATACAGTCTTTCTCCATCAACTAGTTTTTTTCCTACAGCTTTCAATAACTTCTCTTCTGGAAGATACTCTTTTTTACAATGAGGGCATAATACTCTAACCAAGCGCTGTGCTATTACCCCCTTTAATGTTGAAGCTAACAAGTAGTCTTCAATCCCCATATCAAGCAAACGGTTAACTGTTCCAAGAGCATCATTGGTATGTAGTGTAGCAAATACCAAGTGTCCCGTCTGAGCTGCCTCAATTGCTATCTTAGCTGTCTCTACATCACGAATCTCCCCTACCATGATTACATCAGGGTCCTGACGTAAGATAGACCGTAAACCTTGGGCAAAGGTAAAGTTAATCTCTGGCTTAACCTGAATCTGATTAATACCATCTAGCTGATACTCAATAGGATCTTCAATTGTAATTATCTTTGTCTCAGCCGACTTCAAATAATTTAAGGTGGCATATAATGTAGTAGTCTTTCCACTTCCTGTAGGGCCTGTTACCAAGATGATTCCATTTGGTTGACTAATCAATCCTAAATAATCATCTAATAACTTAGGACCAAAACCAATATTCTCAACATCTAGTAAGATGGCTGACATATCTAATAATCGTAATACAGCACTCTCTCCATAGAGAGTTGGTGTGATCGAAACACGGATATCAATCTCTCGATTAGAAGTTCTTATCCTAATCCTACCATCTTGAGCAAGACGCTTTTCAGCAATATCGAGATTTGACATAATCTTAATTCTAGTTATAATTGCTGGCAATAGTTTTCTTGGTGGTGATTCTGCTTCACTTAAGACACCATCAACCCTATACCTAACCTTTATCTCATCTTCAAAAGGTTCAATATGAATATCACTAGCCCCTCTTTTAAAACCAGAGTTGATAATAATATTTACCAATCTGATAATAGGTGCTTCTTGAGCCAAATCTTCTATATCTTCTACCTCTGTATCGAAATCTACACTAGAATAATCATCTAACTGTATCAAGTCTACATTACTTAACATCCCTTCTACGGTGTCTGCTGAAATTCCCAAATACTCTTCAACTAGATTATCGACTAAATCTGTTGGCTTAACTTCATATTTAATTAGATTATTAGAATATATTTCTAAACTATCCAATGCTGTCAAAGATGGATGTTGATCACTGATAAATAATATTCCATCATCTTCTCTTCTTACTGGTACCAATCGATGCTCTTTTAGAAATTGCTGAGGAAAGAGCTTTAATAAATTAATATCTAAATCAGAAATCATTAAACTTTCCCTCCTTTAGATAAAGATAGGGTAATCTCTTCTCCTTTATATTTTAAAATTACCGTTGACTCCTTAATAGATAAGACTTGGTAGTCCTCTATTACCCTTCCTTCTTTTACAATATGAGTATATGATGAAAATCTATTAGACAAAATAGCCATATTATCTTCCTTTTTATTAGAAAGAGATACTGCTATTAAAGTAAAGGGAATAATCCTTTTCTCCTTTTTAAATTCCTTTTGAGGCCTTGGGGTGTTAGATGGTCTTTTGAGAGGGGGAGAAGTATATATTTTTTGAGTTCCAAAGAAGATATCCTCCTTTATCTCATTTTGCCAAGCTCTATCCTTATATTTAATCTTATATTCATATTCTAGTGGAGATAGATTATCTAACCTCTTCTTTAATACTGGAATCATTGCTAAGATAGGATCTACCTCTTTAGCCCCCCACATATTTGCGAACAGTTTCTTTGTTGAAGAGATAAAATAAATAGAACTAACAACTAAAAGTACTAGTAAAAGAATCTTGATTCTCTTTAAAACATCAATAGATTTAAAAAACATAGTTACCCCCATAAGTCTGTTTTTAACTTTCAGTCCAATTAATTATCTTAATCTTATAAGTATCCCTACCTGTCTTTAATCTTTCTACAATAACATTTAAATTCTTCTGAATTTTTATATCCTGTGAAGAACTCTTTACCTTAATAGAGAAGTATTTTGAATAAGTGCTAAAATAAACATTAAGTAAATCAAACTCTTCACCCTGAAAAATATTTAAATGACTCCGTAACTTCTCAAAATCTTCAATCTGATAATTATTACGATAATTGGCAATCAACCTACTATAACGACTTGATGATTTAGAGTCTTTATCCCTACTTATCAGGATTCTTTCTATTAATACATCTAAGAGTTCTTCAGAAACTAGGTTAATATTTATCCTACCCTCTGTACTTAAATATGGTTTTATCTTATCAAAGCTAGTCATATCTAGTCCTGTAATTAAATTGGGCATCTCATCAACAAGATCGATTAATTTATCCTCTCGACGGAGCCTACTAAGCTCTTGTATAATTATATTTCTTTGACTTTCATCAACACCTCTTAATTCTAATAACTTTCTCAAAGAGTCTAAACGTGCATAGTTAATATTAAATTTACCATAGGTAGTAACCTCTTTAGAGACTATATCAAAACTAAACTCTTCATAATCTTTATTATAATTCTCTTCTATAATCTCCTTAGAAAAAGATAAATTAGGAAATAAATCACTCTTCTCTACCTCTTGCTCCAAATCTTTACTCCACCATTTTAAACTGGATAGTGTCCGATAAGGGTCATAATTAAGATTTAACCTACTTCCAATCTCCTCTATCTCTACTTGACAACTTATATCATTCCCAGATTCAAAATCTAATTCTTTAACAATCATATCTTTAACATCTCTATAATCGATCTCTTCTTTTAAAATATCTATACCATACATTAATCCTGATAGTGATGCATCTCTTACTTCTCGCCTCTTTAAATCATTTCGCGTCAATAAATTATTTAAATAAGCTTCATCTGCCAAATTAGCAAAGATAATTCCTATTATAACTATACTCCATAATACAATTATTAGAGCATAAGCATTTTCATCCTTCACATATTTCCTCTCCTTAAATAAATTATAAAAAATCGTTACAATGTATAACATTTTCACATACATATTTCTAGATAACTACCAAATTTCCTGCCATCTAGAAAGAATTTAAACTTCTACTATAGAGGTAATTTATCTTTAATTAAGAGTAAATATAACATCATTTGCTATTAAAAAATGATAAATTTAACAATATCAAAAGCCTCGGAAGAATCCGAGGCTTAGCAATTTAAATATTTATTTTAAAGTTATCTTAATAGGTTGACCAAACTGTATATCCCTTTGGTGGAATCCAAAGTTCAACCCATCCATTACCATCAGCCCAAGCATCATTTGCTTGACCAGTATAATCTTTTAACGTGGTATTTGTATATCTAGTCTGTACCCATTGGCTTCTCCAGCTATCACTATCATTTAATCCTACTACTAATCCCTTTCCACCATTTCTCTGAGCTATATATAAATCTGCATCAGAGTATAGATTACTTGTAGAACCCTCTGCTAGATTCTCATGGATCCATACTAGGTTATTGATAGCATCTTTTAATCCATAATTATAGTAGTCTTTCCAGAATACTGTTGGATATCCTTCATGAGTTAAAATATAAGCATATGCCATCATTTTATTAGTAGTTACTGGGTCATGCTCATCAGTATCATGATTCTCTACAAAGGTTACAGCTCTACCTGGGTTGATTTCAATAAGACCTGCATCATTTAAACCTCTCATATCAAAAGCCCCATTACTATTTGCCATATCCTTTAAAGTATAGAATAGATCAAAATCAAATACATGCATTCCAACTTCATTAGCCCACCAATTCAGAGTATCTCTATTTCCATCCCAATACTCTCCAACTGTAAAGCTACTGCTCATTGGCCATGTATTCTTCCATGACTTAAGATAATCAGGCTGCATACCTTTAACAAAGTCTAAACGATATCCATCAAATCCGATATCTATCTTTAACCACTTTGACCATTCTTTTAATCCATTACCCATATAATTATAATCATTATAAAAACAGATATCTGGTTCAAATTGTCCACCATAATAAGGTTCACTAGTAGTATTATGAGTAACATTTGGATGGAAATGTTCATAATTCTTTTCGAATTTATCATGAACATAGTCAAATTTAGTCCAAGTTTCAGTACCTGTATATGGATTGTATTCTGCTTCATCTGCTCCCATCATATGATTCATTACTGTATCAACGATTGTTTGCATACCAGCATTTTTATAAGCTTGAATAGCTGCCTCTAATTCTGCTCTACTACCAAATCTAGTCTCTATAGTCCCTTTTTGATTATACTCACCTAAATCATAATGATCATAAACATCATAACCCATCGAGTATCCTCCACCCATTCCTTTGGTAGGAGATGGGAACCAAATAGCTGTAAATCCAGCTTGAGATAACTCATACGCTTTAGATTTCATAGTATCATACCAGGTTCCTCCAGCAGGCGGATCCCAATAAAACCCCTGCATCATTACACCTGCAAAACTAGTTCCAACAAAACCAAATACCATTACAAGACTAGCCAATATTGCCAATAGACTTTTTCTAAAGTTTTTCAAAAAAACACCCTCCTATTAATAAGGTTTAATAAGGGGTTATAATCTTATCTAATTATCCTATTTTCCAATTAACTTTAATATATTAAAATTAATTGGCACTTCTAAGTCTCATTGAGTTGACAACATCAATTAATCTTCAAACACTGAAACTATTTTAAAAAATTCACCTCCTTGGTTTTTGTTAGAACTTTTAACCTTGTATTAGATTATATAACAATAATAACATATATTTTTTTATATGTAAATAACTAGTTGGCTGAATTTTCTAAAAATTATGTGCTTTTTATAACAATCCTTTGACATTTTATAAATAAAGTAAAATATTTAACTACAAACCTTATATAGCTATTATTTATTTTTATAATTTGATATAGAATTATCTCTAATTTATAAAGTCCATGATAGTTAATATATTATCTAACCTTTTCATTGATATTCTCCCTATAAACTATATCTGATAATTTTTATCGTAAATTAACAATGGTATTGCTAAACAAATCTATAAAATTAAAATATTTAAATAATCTTTTCTAATACTAAAAAGATAATATAATAAGGTTTATATTTACTATATATATAATTTAAGATATAACAAAAAGAGCTACTATTTAAGTAGCCCTTTTAATCTATAAATCAAAGAGATTTATTGATACACTCTGATATAATCAATATAGTATTTTTGTGGGAAATTAGTATATTTATCAGGAGATCCTGGCCAGTTTCCTCCTACTGCTAGATTTAAAAGAAGGAAGAATGGCTTATGGAATTCAGTTTTATCAGATTCAGAAATTGATATAGCATTAAATTGTACTCCATCTAAGAACCAGTAGATATAACTACTATCCCAAACAATACTTACTGTGTGGTAAGTATCAGCAAGTATTCCAGTATCAATCTGAGTATGATAACCGTCACTCCAGTGCTCACCATATGAATTTTCCCAGTGAATTGTTCCATGAGTTGTATCATCACGCGACTCTCCACCACCTACCATTTCCATTATATCTATTTCTCCACAAGCTGGCCAACCTACACTAGAATAATTAGATCCTAACATCCAAAATGCTGGCCACATTCCCTGTCCATAAGGAAGTTTTATACGAGCTTCAATACGACCATACTGAAAATCTATCTTATTTTCAGTTATTAATCTAGCAGAAGTATAACTCTTACCTTTGTATGATTCTTGTCTAGCTTCTATTACAAGGTTGCCGTTTTCAACTCTCGAGTTTTCTGGGCGATCTGTGTAATATTGAAGTTCATTATTACCCCATCCTGTTCCTCCAATTTCATGAGTCCATACTGTAGTATCAATCTCTGTACCATTAAACTCATCACTCCATACTAAAGTATCATATGTTGCAGTTGGAGTAGGCATTGCTGGAGGTGTCGGATCATCGCCACCTGTTAAATCATAAATTGCTACATTATCAATTACTACATCTCTGTCGTCGTTGCCTAATTGGAATGAAAGTTGAGCACGAAAATCTGTCGGTTCAAACATTGTAAATGTGTAAGAAAACCTCTGCATTTCAGTAGTAAGTTCATGGGTATGTGCACCTGCATAACTAGTCCATGGCTTACCAGCTTTACCTACAGTACTAATGATAGTTCTAGGACTAGGTTGCCCACCACTACTATTTTCTGTAGTTTTGGCATCAAAATAAACTGCATATTGTTTTCCCTCAGTAATTGTTAGATCAGGTTGATTAAGTTGAAGTTGGTAAGTTTCCCACCCTCCATCTACTATCTCTACTACAAACTCTCCGTTATTTACATATCTATATGCTTCTGCTGTGTTCATCATTGTCCAATACCAATGATCATGACCATTAGTAAAATCACCATTTATTGCTATATCACCAGATGTCGGTTCATAAGCAAATACCTTTACAGAAAAAACACCCATAATCATCATAAAAATACATAGAAACGATAATAATCTTTTAATTTTATTCATCAGTAGTCCCCCTTGGTTAAATTTAATTTAAAAACTAGGAAGGGGTTATTAACTTATAAACTTTCCCTTATTACTACACTCTAATTTATTACATATCTAATATGGTCTAGATGACATTATAATATATATAACTATAGGTATATACCACTATTAACAAAAATAAATTGTTATACTGGGTATATCTTGTTACATTTCTTCACAAAAGATATCCTTTCAAATTACACCTCCTATCATTTTATAAAGTTCTTATATAATTGTAAGGTTATCATTTTATAATTATATTATCATAATATTTGTTAAATGTAAATTATATTACTAAAAATTGTTTATTTTTGTTTGTCCCTGTCGTTAATTCTATATCAATCCAATTATTACCAAAAATATAACTTTATATTAAAGAACTCATCACATCAGAGAAGCTTAAATATAAATTAGACATAAACACCTCTCTATAGAAAAATTTATCTGTCTATAGTTTAATTTAAATAAGAAATTATTAACTAAAAACTTCAAAATTTTTTAGAGATTAATCCTTGATTTGTATTGATCTATAGATAATAATTCCTTTCCACCTTTCATATATTCAAAAACAATTTATAAAAAACTCTATCCGAGTGACTTACCTCACAGAACCGATAGGATTAATAGGTTATTATTTATATAGAAAGTAAAAAGCGAAGAATAATTTTAATTGAATACAAGGAGGAAAAATAATATGTTTGGACTTTTTAAAGGAAATGACAAGAAAGAAAATAAGACTGTAAAATCAAGCTGTGATATGTTCTGTTATCAATGTGAACAGACCCCTACAGGTGGATGTACAAAATTTGGTGTTTGTGGTAAAGACCCTGATATTGCTAGTTTACAGGATATCATTATCTTTGGACTAAAAGGAGTAGCTGCTTATGCTACACATGCTAGAGAACTTGGCTATACTGATGATGAAGTAAATAATATTACTCATGAGGCCTTATATACTACATTAACTAATTCTAACTTTAACTTAGAAGAGCACATTAGTATGGCTCTAAAAGTTGGAGAGGCTACTACTAGAGTAATGGACTTATTAGATAAGGCTCATACTGATAGCTTAGGTGTTCCTTCTCCAGTAACAGTAAGCCAAAATAAAGTAGAAGGACATTCTATTGTTGTAACTGGACATAACTTATATGCTTTAGAGGAATTATTAAAGCAGACTGAAGGAAAAGGAATCAACATTTATACTCACTCTGAAATGTTACCAGCTCATGGTTATCCAGAATTGAATAAATATGAGCACTTAAAAGGTAATGTTGGTAAAGCATGGTATGATCAACGTAAACTATTTGCTAAATTCCCAGGAGCTATCTTAGGAACTACTAACTGTCTAATGCCAATTAGAGGAGATTATGGGGATAGATTCTTCACTTATGGAACTGCTGGCTTAGAAGGAGCTAAGAAGATTAAAAATGATGATTTCTCACCACTTATTGAGAAAGCATTATCTTTACCTGTGGCTAATGTAGAAAGTGATGAAACATTGACAACTGGTTTCCATCACCAAACTGTATTAGGTATTGCACCTGAAATTATTGAGGCTGTTAAGGAAGGAAAGATCCAAAGATTCTTCGTAATTGCTGGTTGTGATGCTCCAACTAAAGGTAGAGATTACTATAGAGATTTAGCAACTTCATTACCAAAAGACTGTGTATTAATCACTACTTCTTGTGGTAAGTTTAGATTCAATGATGTAGATTACGGAAATGTACCAGGAACAAATATCCCTAGATATATCGATTTAGGTCAATGTAATAACTCTGGCTCTGCAGTTAAAATTGCTCTAGCATTAGCTGAAGCCTTTGACTGTGAAGTAAATGACCTACCATTAAGTATCGTATTATCTTGGTTTGAACAGAAAGCTGTAGCAATTCTTTTAGGATTATTCAACTTAGGAATCCAAGATATCTATGTTGGACCAAGTGTACCTGAATTTATGAGTGAAAATGTTGTTAAGGTATTGCAAGATAACTTCAACTTACAGACTACTGGTAATGTTGAAGAAGACTTAAAGAAGATGTTAGGATAATCCAAGTTTAAACTCCCCTTTAAAAATATAAAAAGAAGAATAGTGCAGATGCACTATTCTTCTTTTTATATTCAAATTTTAGATTTAATATTATGTAAATAATAATATTAGATTTCTCTTAGATAAATCTGTTACTGAATTTTATAAAATACTAACTTCTATCTTAACATCATTATTCTTATTATAAACATCTACTATCTTCTCCTTTTCTAACAAAGTTGTACTAGCTCTTTTGATAATATCATCAATATCTATTCCATATTCTCTATTCAAACGCCGAATCTCCTTAGCCGATATAAATCTCCTACTTAACATTAACAGATTGAGAGGAATATCATAATTAAATTTAACTTGACCTTCTTCCATTACTTTAATTGACAATATCCTTTCTACTTTAACATCAGAGTCATCTCTTCTTACTCCTTTATTTTCTGACTCAGGTCTTCTGATTACATCTAATAGATTATTCACACCATCAATAATCTCCTGACTATCCTGTAATACTTGAAATAAATTATTGCTTTTATTCTCCATCTATACCACCCCTTATTGATTATAGAATCATTATATTAAAGAGAATAGTATAGTGTTAAAAATATATTATATCTATTAGCTATTTTTATTTTTAACCTTTATTTTCTCCATTAATTTATTAGATAACTTATTATTTCCAGCAATAATCGTTAATTTATCCTCTTTATTAAATGTAATCACTTTACCTCCAGCTTCTTTTATCAGTAGAGCCCCTGCAACTATATCCCAAGGGTTTAGCTCTAACTCCCAAAAAAAGTCTACCGTCCCTTCAGCTATGCAACATAAATCTAAAGCAGCACTTCCAGTCTTTCTAGTCCCCCGTACCTTCTTAACAACCCTATCAAAGTAATCTATATTATCATCAGGGTTTTCAACACGATAATAAGAAAAATCTGTCATTAGTAGAGCCTTCTCCAGCCTAGCAGTAGTAGATACTTTCAATCTTTTACCATTTAAAAATGCCCCTTCTTCTTTGATACCATAATACAGGTAGTCTAATTTAGGAGCATAAATAACACCAAGAATAGTTTCACTTTGATACTGCAAACCTATAGATATGCAAAATAAAGGAAACCCATGGGTATAGTTTGTTGTACCATCTAAGGGGTCTATAATCCACTGATAATCTGACTCTCTATGATCAGCACCACTCTCCTCAGATATAATTGAATGGTTAGGATAATCTGCTTTAATATAATCAATCAGAATCTTCTCTGATAGTTCATCTACTTCTGTAACTAAATCATTCTGATTACTTTTGGTCCTAACCTCAAAATTGTCATGCAATCTATCAATCTGTAATCTTCCAACCTCCTTAACCCACCCTTTAACTTTATCCAATACCTCGAATCTATCCACAAATTATCATCCTTCCATTGCTGATACTCTTCTTTACTTATCATCTTTCAATCTTCTACCTGCTGAGTATAATCAGGCTTTTGTTTCTTTAAATCTAAATAAAGTGTCCCATCTGTATTTAGATGTGCTAACATTACATCAGAAACACTTGAAACACTATTCTCTCTTAGCTGATTATATAACCAATTAAAATCCAAGTTATTCTGTCTTAAATTCTGTTCTAAAACTTCACCATCTTTAATAATCTCTGTAGCTAAACCTTTATAAGGTGTATCCAAATTTAAATCATTAGGGGTTACAGGATCATAGATGCTCTTTCTTTGAACACTTAAGGTTCCATCAGATTCTAAGACTGCAAATTCTACCTCATTTAACTTAAAGGCCCCTTTACCCCGTAAATGGCGCTCTAAATCATCTAAACTATATCTTGCCTTTAACATATTCTTCTCTAAAATCTCCCCATTTTGAATGATAACTACAGGCTCTCCTACAATTAATTTTCTAAACCTTAAGCTTTTTACAGTCATATAACCAAGAAATACTGCACAAGTTGTTAAGATAATGGGACTTAGTAACATCACATTCCCCTTTGATTTTTCAACAACATAGGTACCTGTAGCACTACCGATAGTAATTGTTGTTACAAATTCAAAGACAGATAATTGTGCCAATAACTTTCTTCCAATTATCCTAGCTAAGGTAACCAACAGTACAAAGACTACTAATGTTCTAATAAATATTTCTATGTATGGATTCATTTTTTATAAATCTCCTTTATTTTTTCTTATTATTATCTTTAGTTAGATTTTTTATTTTTATTCTATTAAATCTAGTGAATATGAGATGGATGATAATTTTAAAGTAAGGTAAATCACCATTAGGTAAAACCTAATTTGGGAATTTATAGTTAAAAATATAAATATACATTGGATTTTATTTATTCAACAAGGTATATAATAAAAAGAAGACTAAGATGCTCATCTTAGCCTTCTTAAAAATCATATATTACCTCTGCTCAAGCTCTCTTAACCCTCTTTCTAGACGCCTTCTATCTATGTGCCTTCCATTACTGATACCAATCTTATCAAAGATACCATTGGCTTCATATTGATTATCACACTCTATAATCAGGTCAAGAAACCTATTTAGTAGTAAAATTCTCCTTTTCTTGAATATTTTAAAACATAAGATAGAACCTACAGTATACTCAAAATCTACTAGGATCCTTCCATCCTTCTTCTCATCAAAGCTCAATAATAAATCAGTAGCCTTAATAAATTTCACCCTTGCCAAGTGAGGCATCTTTGCAAAAGCGTCTATCCAATTAAAGGTTATATTATAATTTACCTTCTTAAAGGATGAGATTGTAGAGAATAATCTCTCATAATCTTCTAAGCTGCCTCCATCAAATTCTTGAAAGATAGTAAGTAACCTCATAGAGGTTTTTACCCCTTTTGAATTTCCTTTATTGGCTCGATGTAAGAGATTAGTAATAAAGTCTTCAAATCCCACCAAGGCTTTCTTATTATTCCAATCCTTTAAGTTATCATAGAGTTTATTAACAGATTTACCTAAATAGGACTGATCATTAACTTCTAAACTCTTATATAACCAATATTTATTATCTTTTATTGCTGTATTATTAGCTCTATCTAGCCTTCTATCAGGTAATTCTTCTAATCTCCTTCTAAAGAGCCATTTATTAATTACCTTTAATTCCTTAACATCAATCCCTACTTCAGTAAAGAAATTATTTATACCTACTAGGTTATTTATACTGATAATATTAGTAAATAACTTATTAAAAAATTTAATTTTAGCAGATTGATCACCAGCAAAGCTTAAAATAACATCACTGGCATAGAGTAATTTGGAAAGGTTATTGAAATCATTTTTGAACTTCCTCTCTGCTTTAATGATAGTATTAGTAGCTTTAATATAATTTAGCTGTTCTTCATTAGGTACTTTACTAAAAATATTCAAAAATTCTAGAGTAACTTTATTGCCTTTAGTCTTAAGGAAAGATATTACCTCTAGCAGCCCTTGATATAGTCCTATGTTAGATTTATCAATCTGCTTATGCTCCTTATCAAGACTTTTGAAAAAATAGTTAATAAAACTCTCTAATTTATCTAAACCCTCTTGATTCTCCTCTTCTCGTAAGTCATTATAAAGGTTACTGATAATTTGACCAAAATCAGAGATAGAGGTATGGTTCAAATAATAATTCTTATTCATCCTCTTATAGATTGCTCTATCTATATCAATTACAAACTTCTGTTCTGTTTTATTATTTTCAAGAGAAGAACCACCTCTATTTCTCCTATTTGCCATTTCAATACCTCCTCTTCACTTAAAACCTTGATCTTATCTTTTTTATAATATATTTCACATAAACCAACTGCCAACAATCTAGTCTGTAATAGATTAAAAAGTGACAATCCTTTGCCACTTTTTATAATCATCAAACTATTTTATTATAATTAACGATTATGATGGGGTCTACTTTTTACTTCCTCACAAGCCTCAAGGACTACCCTATATATATCCATCTTAGTCTGAGTACTTGACAGATCTACACTATCAACAACTACCCTTCCATTGTTACTACCAGCATATCTAGGCTTTATGTTATTAAGAGCCAATGCTATTATATCATTCTTACATTGTTCACAATTACATATATCTTCCTTCTCCTCTAATACCTCATCAACCATGATCTTAACCTCTATCTCCATCAAATTTCCAGTAGCCAATTTATTTTCATCCCCTCTCTTAATATTTTTTTATTATCAAAAATATATTTCTCACTAACCAGATATTTATATCAAAGATAGAATCAAGTAAAAATTACAAGGTTCTTGACTTATTAATAATTCTATATTATCTATGAAGATTCCTTTTTATATTCTATTTCTTAAAAAAACGATTTCACTTTTAACCTTAGAACTGAAGTATTATATTTTAATATAGGTATTAAGGGATAATGGGTATATTGTGACACTTTAACTTCAGTACATAGTGGATAGTTGAGAGTTAAATTCAAAATCTCACACCTCACCCCCTAGCCCCCTTTCGGATCTATCTACCACTTCATGCAAAATCAGCCTCTCCTTAACTAATGAGAGAGGGAAGATACTATATTTTCTTTTATTCCCTCTCTCCGGGTCTAGCGACCACTTCGCAATAAAAAACATTTCCTAAGAATAGGAGAGACCGGTTTTGTATGAAGGGTTAGGGTGAGGTGTGAATTCTAAAAGTGTCGCAATATCTATCTATTGTATCAATTTTGAACTATATAGATTAAATTCAAGTTCTTCATATTAAAATCAAAATAGTACAATTTATTAATTATTATGTCTTTGAAATAGCTATTAACACCCCTTGATTAGAATAAATTTGAAATATTTATTGAAAAATGTAAAAATCAATCTCTTTACTTATAATTAACAAAAGGATTTAGCACTCCACCTTAGAAGTTAATAAGGTAAGCTAAAAAGAAAGGAGAATTATATGAAAAAGATAATCGTAGCCTTAATCGCACTAGTACTCATAGTAAATTTTCAGCTTGCAAGTTATGCTGAAAACTCGCTTTCCTTTGAAATTTTGGAGTCTGATACCTCTTACAAATCATTAGGAGGAGAGTTTAGATTTGAAGATAATTGGTCCCTTAAAGGTGACTATACATTCAGTAGAATTGACCAATATAGTATCAATCTAAATGTTAATAAACTCAACTTTGCAGTATTAAATGAACTATTCTCTACTGAAAGGTTAACTACCCAATTAGGAATTGGTTATAATTATGGTTCTACTCAATTATCATCTAATTATTTTCCAGATATGAATGTATCCTCTAAAGAGCATAGTATCAGCTTAATTGGAACTGGAGAAGTAGCTTTAGATGAGAAACTATCTGCATTTGGAGAGCTTAGTTACAATCCTAAGGTAAAGTTAAATGGCAGAATTAAAAATAGCCAGAGTAATACTCAAATCTCTGATAGCACTAAAAAATATGGAGCTAAGATGGGAATCAAGATAAAATTGGCTGAAAATTTAACTGTTCGAGTCGGCTATAGTTTTACTAAATATCTACCAAAGGATAATACTTTAAATAATGTAGAGACAGCCAATTTCGATTTTAAAGAGAGTGATTTAAAGAAGAGCTTCAATAATGACCAGTCTGCTATCTTCTTAGGATTAGAAAGTAATTTTTAATAAAATATTAAAAATAGGTAAAGGGAGATACCTCTGTCTTCCTTTACCTATAGTTATTTAAACTATAACTTCTTTAATGAATAATCTCTTTATAAAAAATTATATAAATCATTTAATTAAATTAGCAGCTGCTTTATCTACTACAATGGTAACATCTGGATGTAATTGTAATAGCGAAGATGGAACCTCAGTAGTAATCTTACCACTGATAGTATTTTTAATAGCCTCTGCTTTATTCTCACCACTAGCTAATAATAATATCTTCTTAGACCCCATTATAGAACTCATTCCCATCGAAACAGCTTGTTTTGGCACCTCTTTTTTAGAATCAAAGAAGCGACTATTAGCCTCAATTGTCTCTTCTGCTAAATCAACAATATGAGTTCCAGTTTTCAACTTATTGTCTGGCTCATTGAATCCTATATGTCCATTAGTCCCTATTCCCAAGACCTGTAAATCAATTCCACCGGTCCTTTCAATCTTCTGATCATATTTTAAACAAAACTCCTCTAATTTATCTTCAGCTTCTATTGGAAGATTAATATGTTCTTCTTTGAAATTGACATGATTAAATAAATTATTAAACATATAAGAAGTATAACTCTGTTGATGGTTAGAATCTAAACCTATATATTCATCCAAATTAAAGCTAATCACTTCACTAAAATCAATCACATCTCTTTTATAGAGCTCAACTAATTTTTTGTACATCCCCTCAGGAGTTGAACCTGTAGCAAGCCCTAATACTGAATTGGGTTTTAAAATGACCTGACTTGATACTATACTTGCAGCTTTAGTGCTTAACTCTTCATAACTTCCCACAATATGAACTCTCATAAACTCACCTCTTATTTACTATTAATATTGTGACTAACAACCTTTAGCCACAGATATATGGCTGTTTATAAAAACTTGTAATAATCATTATTAATCTAAACTTATTATAGTTTACTTAACTCTTCATTAATCTTGATTGCAATGGCTTCTGCACGTGTTCCAACAATTACCTGTACTGCCTCATCACTAACTTTAATAACTGCTGAAGCTCCTAAGCTCTTCAAACCCGCTTCATTAACAGATTCAGCATCTTTAACAGTAAGTCTTAATCTAGTGATACAAGATTCCACACTACTTAGATTATCAGCTCCACCTAAATTTTCTATATAAGCTCTAGCATCAATATTACTATTCTTATTAACTCTTCCTTGCTTACTTTCTTCTCTATCATCCTCTCTACCTGGAGTAGAAATATTAAATTTATTAATCATAAATCTAAACAAGAAATAATAAATTGCAAAAACAGCTACTCCCAAAGGAATTAATAAGAAAGGATTAGTAGCCAAACCATAATTTAAAAAGTAATCAATAGCCCCTGCTGAAAATCCAAAGCCATGTTTAATACCAAAAATATATGTGATTGATAAAGATATTCCTGTCAATATAGAATGAATAATATATAAGATAGGAGCTAAGAACATAAAACTAAATTCAAGGGGTTCTGTAATCCCAGTTAAAAAAGATGTAAAAGCAATACTAAATAGAGCACCTGAAACAGCTTTCTTATTTTCCCGCTTAGCAGAATGGTAAATAGCTAAAGCAGCTGCTGGTAATCCAAACATAAAGATAGGATAAAACCCAGCCATAAAGGTTCCAGCAGTTGGATCACCTGCAAAGAATCTTGATAAATCTCCAGTAACAACTTTACCTACTTCTGTAGTATAGTCACCAAATACAAACCAAATGAAACTATTCAAAACATGATGTAAGCCAATTGGGATTAGAGCTCTATTTAAGATACCATAAACAAATACTCCAAAGGCTCCTGCACCAATAATCCAATTTCCTATTGCTTCAATTACTGTCTGAATAGGAGGCCAAGCATACCCAAATACTCCTGCTAATAAAACACAAGATGCTCCAGTAATAATTGGCACAAATCTCTTACCACTAAAGAATCCTAACCAATCAGGTAACTCTATATCATGATAGCGATTATATAAGGCACCTGCAACAGCACCAGCTATAATCCCTGCTAAAACTCCCATATTAATCTCACTATCTATTGATTGAGTACCTTTTGTCAATACAAAATAACCTACTACTCCAGCCAAACCTGCAGCACCGGAACCATCAAAAGCAATTCCAACTGCAACACCAATTCCAAATAATAATGCTAAATTTTCAAAGATAGCTCCACCTGCTGCTGCAATAAATGGTATATCCAATACATCTCCAGCCCCTAATCTTAATAAGAGTGCTGCCGCTGGCAAGACAGCAATTGGTAGCATTAGTGCTTTGCCAATTTTTTGTACGTTAGTAAGAATTTTTTTCATAATTATACACTTCCTTCTGTAAAGTTGATTTTATTACCTACCAAATTCTTATCCATTGCTGCATTATTCTTGCCGCTTATTTATCTTATTATCTTGTGGCAGTATAATAATTACTTAAAACTCATAAAATTTAATTCATCTAGTAGCTATCACCTCCATTACTTGATCTTTACCACTTACTACACTACCTTGTTGCTTATTCATCTTATCAACTTCTGACATATTGGTTATTACTAGTGGAGTGATTAAAGATTTTGCATTCTCTTTTACATAATCTAAATCTATTTTAATTAATTTATCACCAGCTTTAACTTTATCCCCTTTTTCTATAAAGCTTTCAAAGCCTTTACCATTTAACTTAACAGTATCTATACCTATGTGAATAAGTAACTCAAGATTTGTTTCAGTTTTAATTCCTACTGCATGATTTGTAGGGAAAATTTGAATTATTTCTCCTGAACAAGGAGCTACTATAGTACCTTCAGATGGATTAATTGCTATTCCATCTCCTAACATCTTCTCTGCAAATACTTTATCAGGTACATCTTCAATTTTTACTATTTCTCCTGTCATAGGTGCTAAAAATTCAACTTTATTATTTTTATTAAATATATTGAACATAATGCTTCCTCCTCTTTAGTTTTAATTTATAGCTTATTATAAAGGATTTCTCCTTCTACTATTGTAAGAGAAATATCAATTTCTTCATCAAATACTACCATATCAGCATCCTTAGCAACTGCAATACTTCCCTTATATTTATCAACGCTTATTAACTTGGCTGGGTTTAAACTCACCATTTTAATAGCCTCTATTAAATCCAAATCTGTATTATCTACTATATTTTTTAGTGCTTGGTTTAATGTTAATACACTACCTGCTAATGTACTATCTTCTAATCTAGCTGAGTTACTTTTAACTGTCACTTCTTGTCCTCCTAGATCATATTTCCCTTCTTTCATACAACCAGCTCGCATAGAATCAGTTATTAAAATAACTTTATCTTGACCTTTGATATCTACTAGTAATTGAAACAGGTCTGGATGAACATGAATTTTATCAGCTATTAGTTCACAAGTAATATCACTAGTAAAAACACTTCCTACTACTCCTGGGTCTCTATGATGTAAAGGAGTCATCGCATTAAACATATGAGTAGCATGCTTAATTCCTCTTTTAATAGCTTCAATTGCTTCTTTATAAGTTGCATTAGAATGGCCCATAGATAATACTGTATTATTTTCTTTCATCTTACTTATAAATTCATAACCTCGATTCACCTCTGGTGCTAAAGTAATAATTTTAATAACATCTAAATAATCTTTTACAAATTCATAACTAGGTTCTTGAATATATTTAGCATCCTGGGCTCCCTTATATTCTTCGTTAATAAATGGACCTTCCATATGAGCTCCTAATATTTTAGCTCCTTTTAAATTTCTATTCATCAGTTCTCTTATCACATTAAGAGCCTGATAAATACTCTCTTTATCCATAGTCATAGTCGTTGGTAAGAAGGCTGTAACTCCAGTTTGTAATATTGTAGAACTTATCTCAGTTAGGGCCTCCGTATTAGCATCCATGGTATCTTTACCACCTGCTCCATGAATATGCAAATCAATAAAACCAGGTGCTACATACTTTCCATCTATGTCTATTAATTCAATATCAGTATACTCTTGTAGCTGATTTGGATTAATTATATCTAATATTCCTTTATCAAATATTATTACTTTATTTTCAACTATTGAATTTTCCATGATTATTTTCCCATTAATTATAGCCTTCATATTATATCCCCCCCATTCTAATTCGTAATTACAGTCAAAGTATAACTTCTTCAGAATGAGTTTTTATTATCTCATCCCTCAATATTTTTCTGATTTATAATTCCATTATAATCAGCTAGAAGTTCCTTAGCCTTTACTAAATCTACACCTTTTTTTATCATTATAATTGCTAATCTAGCATTGTAGTTACATTGCTTTGATACTTTCTCTACTACATCTAATTCTGCTTCAGTAGCTATCTGAACAATTCTTTCTATTCTCTTTCTTAACTTTTTATTAATTGGTTTTACATCAATCATTAAGTTGCTATACACCTTACCTAACTTAATCATAGAAGTAGTACTTAACATGTTTAAGACCATTTTTTGAGCCGTTCCTGCTTTCATTCTAGTTGACCCCATAATTACTTCAGGTCCAACATTAACTGCAATACAAATATCTGCTATATCCTGCAATTTACCATTTTTATTACAAATAACACCTATAGTTTTACATCCTAAATTCTTAGCATACTCTATAGCTCTTACTACATATGGTGTATTTCCACTAGCAGAGACTCCTACAAGAATATCATTTTTTTCAAGCTCTATATCAGTTAAATCCCTAACCGCTAAATTCTCATCATCTTCTGTCTCTTCAAGAGGCATACTTAAAGCCTCTTTACCACCGGAAATAATCCCCTGAACCATTTCATTATCTATACCAAAAGTAGGTGGACATTCTACAGCATCTAATACCCCTAACCGACCACTTGTTCCACTCCCGATATAAATTAATCGACCACCTCTGTTAAGCTGTTCTACTATACAATCTACAGCTTTAGAAATATCATCTTTTTCTTTTTTAACAGCCAATGCTACTTTTTGATCCTCATTATTTATTTTTTCAATCATCTCTATTGTTGTTAATGTATCAATATCTACTGTATCTGGATTTCTTCCTTCAGTAACCATTTTGCTTTTCATTCCCCTCTCCTCCTTTTATGAAAGGTAAGCAAATCATTAAACTTTTCTATTATTTTAATAATTATTCTCTATATTATACTAATACCATAAATTACTTTAATATATCTACTCTTATTCACTTTTATTTTTTAGTGAACTATTTTCATATATCATATATATGATATATTGTATATACCAATTTACTTATAAAATATTATTATAAAAAAACCAATAAAGTATATTTATTTTTTTATATACTTTATTGCTAATCACAAACATCATATATATAACATAATGTATATACCAATTTTCTTGATTTTATTATACAACTCTACAATCACTTTGTCAAGATAATAAGAATAAAACTCCAATTGTTAACTTATATTCGTATCTCCTACACTAATAATTAAGAATTACTTCATGTTTATATTTGTCACTTCTATAGACTGCTTTAGTATACTCTATTACTCTACCATTTTTTAAGTATGTTGTTCGTCTAAATAGTAAAGCCAATGCAGATTCTTCTACTGTTAATAAATCACTCTCATATTCAGTTAAAATTCTAGGTTCTATAGTCTGCTTAGCATAGTCTAAATTATAACCATATTCATTCTCTAATATACTATAAAAGGAATTATTTTCAAGCATCTCTTGACTCATATTTGGACATAAATCATAAGGAATCCAAACAGTTTCTATAGCAAAAGGTTCTTCTTCGACAATTCTTAACCTATTCACTTCTATTACCTTATTTTTGTCATTTGGCATCTTTAAATGATTTCTAACTTTCTTTGTCGCTTCTTTTAACTCAAAATATAAAATTTTAGTTTTAGTTTTTAATCCTTTTTCTTTCATAATCTGAGTAAAGCCTTTAAGTTTAGATAATTGATATTTTAGTTTAGATTCAGTATCAGCAACAAAAGTACCTCTTCCTTGTTCTCTATATACTAGTCCTTCATTAACTAAGTCCATAATTGCTTTTCTTACAGTCATCCTACTTATACTATGCATTTCAGACAATTCTCTTTCAGTAGGAATAGGGTCTCCTGCTTCTAATATATTGTTTTCTATCATTTCTTGTAATATTTCTTTTAATTGATAATACAAAGGTAATGGATTATCTTTCGAAACTCTTTTCATATTAATTAATTCTCCTTATCTATTAAACAGCTAAAATATTATATAGCTCATATTATTAATATATTATATTGTATATACCAATATTATATACATGATGTTATATTCTTGTCAAGTGTATATAAATTATTTAATTTATATATCTATTTCATACCAATAATCAATTATTTTACACGTAGACTAAACTCTGATCAAAACCTAACTTTAAAAATTTTAAATTTTTAGTTGGCTCTCAGTCAGACCTTAGTCTGTATCCAAATTGTTCTTAATTTTTAATTAGTGAAACTCCAGCCCAAGAGTACTTCCTCAGAAAATAAAAACAATTTTTTTCAGGGTATGTATCCATTTCTTTTTTCAAAAAGGCTCTATTTCTTAATCTTTACTACATACTACAGACTACTGATATTAATAAAATTTATCCACAACCTCTAAAAATGCATACTTTCCTTAAAGACAAAAGATCCAACTTATTAAGTTGGATCTTTTGTTAACCAATTATGATTGTAATTCTACTTCAAGATTGTCGCCTTTACCCTGAGTTACAATCTTTCTAGCCTCATCTGCTACTACAACTGCCAATACAATCAATACAATTGCAGTACCTCCTAATATATAATCAGGATTAGATTTAACTAAGAAGTTATAACCTTGGTATAACAAAGAAGCTATTGTTGTAATAACCATAAAGATGGCTGGATATAAAGTATATTTGGTAGGTTTCTTAACTCCAACCAAGTAAGCTGTAATTACTAACAATGATAATGCCCCAATCAATTGGTTTGCTGCTCCAAAGATTGGCCAAATAATATTATAGGTTCCAGTATAGCCTACAAAGAAAGCTGGAATCGCAATAAAAATAGAACCAGCAAACTTATTTTTTAAAAGAGGAACTTTTGGTCCTACAAGCTCGGCACTAATCATCCTGCCCAATCTAATACAAGTATCCAAGGTAGTCATAACAAAGGTCTTTAACATAGTAATCCCAAAGAGCATACCAAAGGTTCCAATAAAAGGTTCTACAAGTCTCCCATATCCTAAACCAAAGGCTTTGATAGGTCCACCGCTATTTAATACACTTAAAAACCCAAACTTCTCCATCCCAACAGGTGCATCCCAGAATAGACCCGCACTTACTGCTAATAAGGCGATAACTGCAAGTAGGCCCTCTGTCAACATAGTCCCATAACCAATTAAACGACCATCGGACTCCTTTGCTAACTGCTTAGAGGTCGTTCCACTAGCAATTATAGAATGGAATCCTGAAATTGCCCCACAGGCCACAACGATACAGATTGTTGGCCAAATTGGTCCACTTGCTGAATTAAGTGAAGTAAGGGCTGGAGCATTGACTGTAGGATGGGTAACAAAGATTCCTAAAAATCCAAGAGCCATCCCAATAACTAAGATCCAATTAGATATATAATCTCTAGGTTGTAATAACATCCAGACTGGAAGTACTGATGCTATTAATCCATACCCCATCAGTAAGACAAACCAGATTCCAAAGTTTGCTTGGCTAGAGAAAGGTAAAGAGATTGGATATTCATACCCCAACCAAATTAAGCAGAATAAGCCTGCCAAAGCAATAATTGTACCCAGAATAGTTGAAAAATCCAACTTATAAATCATAAATCCAAAAAGCATTGCTATAGGAATAATTCCAAAGGTCGGGATAACAACACTAGGGGTTGAAGCAAGAGTTTTTGCCGCTACAAATCCAAAGACTCCTACAACAAGAATTATAGTAAGTAAAACGAATACAGAAAATAAATTCCTAGCTCTTCTTCCGATAGCCTCTTGTGCAATCTCTGGCAATGAATCACCTTTGAATCGAACAGAGAGCATCAATGATAGATAATCATGCACCCCTCCAATGAATATAGTTCCAAATAATATCCACAGTAAAGTCCCAGCCCAACCAAAAGCTGCAAAGGCTGCAATAGGTCCTAGAATTGGTCCTGCTCCTGCAACAGAAGAGAAATGATGACCAAACAGCATCACTGGTTTAGAGGGATAATAGTCCATCCCATCATTAAATTCTACTGCTGGAGTTGCTCGTTGATCATTAGGTTGAATTAATCTCTTCTCTAACTTCTTACCATACCACTTATAAGCTAATACAAACCATAAAATTGAAAAAATAAGTACTACTACTGAATTCATATAAATCCTCCTCACTACTAACTTCTCTTTAATTTTTGATTAAAGCACTACTTTACTACTCTCTAATATTATATTACTCTAAAATATACTTTAATCAGCTTATCTGAAAGGAAAAAGATATTCCTTTTAGACTCAGATACCAAGCATTATTCTTAATTTTTCCTACCCACTATTTACTCTATATTTTATTAATTTTCAAACATTCCTTATTATAGTTAGAAATTATATAATATAACAAATCTTATGTCAATCTCTTTTAAAAATTCATAATCAAACCAATTAATTCTATTCTATATATGTTAATATCATCTTCATAAAGTAATGTACTGTGCTAGTTAAAATTTTAATATGAATAGTGTCTTTTTATGGGTATATCGCGACAATTTTTACTTTTTATTAATTTTAATAATGAAAAAGAAGCTAAGCTTATAGCCCAGCCTCTTCAAATTATAATATTTATTACTATAAAGCTTCATCTACTATCTTCATTGCACAATAAGAACCACACATAGTGCAAGCTTCTTCATCCTTTAAAATCTGATTATGATCATCTCTAGACTCTCTAGCTTTTTTAGGATCAATAGATAATTCAATCTGTCGCTCCCAATCTAGATTCTTTCTTGCTTTAGCCATCTCCAAATCTCTCTCTTTTGCTCCTGGTACTCCTTTAGCGATATCAGCAGCATGAGCAGCAATCTTACTAGCAATTACTCCTTCACGAACATCTTCAATACTAGGTAAGCCGATATGCTCAGCAGGAGTTACATAGCACAAGAAGTCAGCTCCAGCAGTAGCTGCCAAGGTTCCGCCGATAGCAGCAGTAATATGATCATAGCCTAAAGCTATATCAGTTACTAAAGGTCCTAATACATAGAAGGGAGCATCCTTACACAACTCTTTCTGTATCTTAATATTTGTCTCAATCTGGTCAAAAGGAACATGACCTGGTCCTTCTACCATTACCTGTACTTCAGCATCTCTAGCTCTATCTACCAATTCAGCTAATACCAATAATTCATGGATTTGAGCTCTATCTGTAGCATCTGCTAAAGAACCTGGTCTTAAACCATCACCTAAACTCAAAGTAACATCATACTCATAACAGATCTCTAATAACCTATCATAGTATTCATATAATGGATTCTCAGCATTATTATGTAACATCCACCCAGTCATAAAAGAACCACCACGGCTAACTATATCAGTCACCCTTCCCTCATCTCTTAAATGACGGATAGTCTCTAAAGTCAGACCACAGTGTACAGTAATAAAGTCAACACCATCTTTAGCTTGCTCTTCGATTACATTAAATAGATCATCTACTGTCATATCAATAATTGCTTTATCTGCTTGCAAGGTCTCTACTGTCGCTTGGTAGATTGGAACAGTTCCTAAAGGTACAGTAGCCTTCTCTAAGATTGCTCTTCTAGTCTCATTTATCTTCTCACCAGTAGATAAATCCATTACTGCATCAGCACCAGCCTCTACAGATACCTCTAGCTTCTTTAATTCTTTCTCTATCTCTGGATAATCCTCTGATGTACCAAAATTAGCATTTACCTTAGTCGATAAACCTTTCCCAAAACCATTTGGGTCTAAGTTCTTATGATTCTTATTAGCGGGAATGACAATTGTGCCCTCTGCTACTCCTTGGCGGATAAAATCTGGACTTACCCCTTCTTTTTCAGCAACCATCTTCATCTCAGCAGTTATCTCTCCTGATCTTGCTCTTGTCATCTGTGTCATTTTTAAAATCCTCCTTTATTTTTTAACCAATATAAATAAACAACTCTAAAAAATTTAAAATCTTATTTTTGCCACGAATCTCACTAATCTTCACGAATTGAAACCTTCTTTAATTTATTAAGTTATTTCTCATTCGTGTCTATTCGTGTTAATTAGTACCCCAAGAGTACTTCTTCGGGAAAAGCACCCTCAGGGCGTAGCTAACTATCTTTTGATTTTGTTTTTATTTCACTTTAGAGTTGCACTTCTATATAGTCTCGTGAACTTAGACTGAAATTTTCCAGTATAAATGTTTCTATAAAAATTTTATAGTTAGATTAAGTTATAGACAAAAGTTATATGTTTTAGATACTATTTTGGATAAATTTCATTTTAGATTCACAAATCTATATACTTATTAATCATTCTAAATCAAACTCATTGTACACTATATACTCCCCTACGAGTTCTTTGAACTCTTCGTGCGGAGAAATAAAGTTTCATCTTTTTGAGAAACTTTATGATCACGTAGAGTTTAATTTTAAACTCGAAGAGGAAAAATCCCCAATCGAATTTTTCCTATCTGCAAAATGATTAACTGGATTATTACCTTGACCAACCTTACAGCCAGCTTTAATTGCCTCGGTTATGTACTTTTTACTTCTTTGTATTGCTTCTTTGATTTCATACTCTAAAGCTAAATTACTAGCTATAGCTGAGGATAGAGTACATCCAGTACCATGGGTATCCTTAGTATCAATCCTTTCAGCACTAAACTCAATAAAGTCTACTCCATCATATAGTAAATCCCTTGCAATCTCTCCACTTTGATGCCCTCCTTTAACTAAAACATACTCACAGCCAAGCTTATGTAATTCACTAGCGAGAATCTCTAAGGATACTTCCTCCTCTATACCTCTACCAGTTAAGACCTTAGCTTCATTAAGGTTTGGTGTAATTACCTTAGCTATGGGAATCAACTCTTCCTTAATAGTAGTAATAGCTTCCTCTGCTAATAGAATATCACCACTACTAGCTACCATTACTGGATCAACTACTAAGTTATCCACCTGATACTCTTTGATCTTATCTACTACTACCTCAATAATCTCACTAGTAGCTAACATTCCTGTCTTTAGAGCAGAAAATTTCAAATCACTCAATACTGAATCCAGCTGCTTAGCAACTAAATCTATACTAACTGTTTCAAAACCTTGAACCCCTAGAGTATTCTGAGCAGTAACAGCAGTAATTACCGAAGCTCCATAGACTCCAAAGGCTGTCATCGTTTTTAAATCAGCTTGAATTCCTGCCCCCCCTCCAGAGTCAGAGCCTGCAATTGTCAAGACTTGTTTCATGGTTATTACCTCCTTGTTTTTAGCTAATAGCTGTTAGCTAAATTAAAAAAAGCACAGCTCCATTTAGGAACTGTGCTTTTGAATTTATAAATAGATAGCTTAATGTATATAAAATACACTTCAAAAGCCCACTTCCCTACGCTAGTATTACCTAGATCAGGTTCAAGGGGTCAAGAAATCAAATTTCTTTCTCAGCTCTAACAGAGCTCCCCCAGTGGTACGAAAATATTCGGTTTTAGTATATTTTTATTATATCATAAATATTCAACTTTGCAAAGTTGAATATTTATGATAAGTTGATTGTGAATTACAATTTAAGAATTACAATTTTATTTAATAATTTGATATTATTTTATTTTCTATATTTTTATCTTTGATAGACTCTGACATAATCAACTTCCATTCTTTGAGGCCAAACATTTGGATCATATCCTCCTGCTGCACCCCAGTCTCCTCCTACTGCAATATTCATTATTAAATGGAAACGTTGATCAAAGGGCCATTCTGCTGTACCGCCATGTTTAGTAAAAGTATGATAGATCCTACCGTCCACAAGGAAATCAATTCTATCTGTATACCATTCAATGGCATAAGTGTGGAAAGCTGTTTCCCAGTCTCCACCTTCTACACCAACCATTTTTTGGGTTCCTAACATATGATTATAAGCTTCTGTATGCACGGTTCCATAAATCATATGAGGTTCATAGCCTACATGCTCCATGATATCAATCTCTCCACTGTTGGGCCAATCTCCATAAGCCCAATCAGTAGGCAACATCCAGATAGCTGCCCAGGAACCAAGACCTCCTGGTAATTTAGCTCTTGCTTCTACTCGTCCATAAAGCCAATCGCCTTTATTTCTGCTTACTAAACGGGCAGAAGAGAACTCCACACCTTCATACCAATCTTTTCTAGCTTCAATAATTAAATTACCATTTTCAACTCGGGCATTTTCCAAGCGATTTGCCGTATAATTTTGCCATTCATTATTACCCCAGCCACCAGCACCTACATCATAACCCCATTTATTAGGATCAGGCAGACCAGTATAATTAAACTCATCTGACCAAACTAATTTCCAACCCCCAGTATTACCATCAGCGCGACTAAAATTAATCCAATTTATATTATAACCTCCTGCAGGTACACCAATACCAAATTCTTGCTGGCCTGCTTCTAAATAAACAGTGTGAGAAATTGTTTGCCAATTTTGCCATCCACCTGTATAAGGAACATTTACACTACCTAATAAAGTTTGACCAGCATCCTGCTCAAATCTAATAACTCCTCCACCATTTAAGCTAGCTACACGATATTCTACTAGATATTCTCCAGCTGCTTCCACATTAATATCATAAGACATCCAATCTCCTGCATCAATATGTCCTACATTTTGGCCACCTTCAGCACAATCCTCAACTTGAACACCACTCATATAAGTATAATTTTCTGCTTCTATACGCCCTGGTATTGGAGCAGCCAACAAAGTCAACGTACATAAGCTAACAAGTAGAACCACCAAAAACATTATACTTAAAGCTTTTTTATTAAACATATTTCCCCTCCTTATTTGCTTTTAATTTTTTTAATGCTATTGAATTTTAATACCTTTCATCACCCCTTTTCTAATCAATTTATTTCTCAACATTATCTAATAGGAAAATACCACTAGATAATGTTGAGGTTAATATTAATGAGTATAAAGATACTCATCACCTATAGCACCGGTTAAATTAAATTGATATTCCCATGGCTCCCCACCGTTATGATGCATATCATTCTTAGTATATTCCCATCTATCTAAGCTAGAATTATAGGTCATATAATATCCTGGTTTACTATGAAGGTCTGTACTTGCATCATCTCCTATATATACAATTATCCATCCATTATCTTGACCTGAACTTCCTCCATCTTTTACCCAGAATAATGCCTCTGCTTCACTTATATACTCTACTCCATGATCTGCCGTTGGTTCAGGAACTGACTGTAATGTAAATTTAACCCAGTTAATATTAAATTGTTGTCCACTTGCATAAAGTCTCAAAGTCTGTTCTCCAGCAGTTAAATCAACTTCTACTGTTACTGTAGTCCATGCTTGCCAGTCACCTGTATTTGGTATTGCAGTAGTTGCTAACACATCACCATTTGATTGAAGTTCGATTTCACCTGTATCTTGAGGACTTGCTACTCTATACTCTACAGTATAAGTTCCTGCAGTCTCTACATCTACAGTATAGTCCATCCAATCTCCTACTTCTATCCATCCTACATTCTCTCCACCTTCACTACAGCTTTCTGTATCAATTCCTGACATATTATCATAATCTTCTGCTTCTATTTTACCTGGTATTAGATGATTATCAGTAGATGGTGGTGGTGTAGTTACTCCTGAAATCCCCATAGCATATGGAGCAACATCTAGTGTTGTTCCATCAGAGAAATTTACAGTTTTCCAAAGATTTGAAGCATTATAGGCAATATAAGTTTTTATACCATTATTATCAAACACACCATAAAGAGGAGTATCTGCTGTTACAGTAAAATCTGGTGTCCCCATAGTATTTAAACTATGTAACCAATGATAGGTATGAGCTTTAGATTCCCCTGCTTCTGGTATAATAGCATCACTCCACTTATTCAAAGCTGTAGAAGGGTCATAAAGAGCATAAGCCATATAATGTATATCAGCCCATGTATCTGGGTCTCCACCATTCTCTGCTACCATTTCATCATAATTTACTTTTATAGCATTAGGATGCTTTGCCAAATGAATTGATGCAACAGTCATTGGTAATAAATTGATACCATGTACCTCTTCATCACCACCTGCCCACCAAATTTCATGACTATATTTCGCTCCCCAAACCATTGAAGCAATCTCATGACCATAAGCTGGATTAAATACATCTCCATAACTATCAAACCAATAATTATGAATTGCTTCTGATGCTGTTGTATACAAGTAAATTCCTAAATCTCTAATCTCTGTATTATTCGTTGCTTCCCCCCAAAGAATAATTGCTTGAGCAGCATTTATACCTTCTGAAGATGACTCTTGGTTATTACCATCAGCAAATTGAGCATGACCTGATGCCCAAGAATGACCTTCATAAGGGTCAAAACTTCTTAAAAATGGAAATTGATTGTCATTTCTGTCCCAGTTAGCAAAATCTTTGATAACTTTCTTAACCATACCGCCCCATTGACTATCAGAAGCCCAATATGAATCTCTTAAAGCGATTTGAGCTGCTGCATGAATAAAATATGCATAATGGAAATGGTGATCATTTAATTGGTCTGCTGTATAATAACTATCTGGATAACCAATTAAAGTTCCCCAATTATTGTCATAATAGAATAGATTTTGGCTTTCTCCTGAACTAGCAGTAAACCAATCTTCTAAAGTACTTCTCAATCTATTTTCTAAAGTTGAGGCAACAGTCCCATTATTCACTTGCTCTGCTAACGGTAATGCAGACGCTATCTTACCTAATGTTTTTCCTAACCAGTAAGTATTACCACTACCAGTAAATTCTTCATTAGCTAATTCATTTAAATACCCACTAAGAGTGTTCGCGTCAAAACTTCCTGGATTAGATAAATCAGCTACATCAGGAAATGAAGGTAACACACCATTATAAGTATATCTTGTTTGGAATGATGTACCTGCTACAGTCTTCATTGTCCCACGCAAAGTATTGTAGCTATAACCCAAGGGGGAGATCAGACTATTATTTCTCCATTGGTGTGGATAAAGAGCCATAATAGTATTAGAATTTGACCCTTCCTTTACTGAAGTTGTCAGATCAAAATTAGTTATTAATTGACTTGAATTTTCATCGTAATGCCAACTTACCTTAGTATCAGTAACAAAAGCATAGGCATGGTCTTTAAAATAGTTTAAAGTAGAAACACTATTATCAGGTAAAGTAGCAATTGATACATAGTTTCTTCCAGTTGGTAAATTACAGGTTAATCTAGTTGTTCCAATTCCATTCCAAGTTGATCCTGCTGGAGCAAATAGTCCATAACTAACACCACCTATAGTTATTCCTAAATATTGACTATTTGATCCTCCATAAAATATCACAGGACTTTCTCTAAACTCTAATACTGGATTACCTCCAGCAAAAGTAGCATAAACATAAGGGCTACCTTTAACTAAAGTGGCTTTAATGTTATTACTACCATCAGCCATCAATACATCAGTTGTCCAATCAGTTATTTTATCAGCTCTAGCATCCACTGCTGTAGCCATACTACTATTTTCTAAAGTAATATCAGCAATATGTGAACCAAAATAAGCAATTCCACCTCCACCTAATCTTGGAGTACCTATTTCTAATCCAGATTCTACAGCCTTAAAAGTTAAAGGATGTGAAAATATTGGTTGAGAATATTGTTCCCATAAGATTGAACTTTCCCAACTATTAGTAGGCACTGCTCCAGTTAAATTAGTAGTTTTATAAATTGTTTCTGGTGGATGTTCTTCTCCAGCAGGTAAATATTCTGTATAGCTTCCCATACCTACATTAGCAGCAAATAAAGATGATGTACACAAGGTCATAATCATTACCAACACTAGCACCATATTCAAAGCTTGTTTAGTAAACAATTATTTTCCCCCTTATTCATTTTTATATACTAAAAACACTTAACTTTAATAACTTTTCTTTTATCCCCTCCTAATCAATCTAAATTAATTAGGTAATTAAATAATAAGAACTTATGTACTATTATTCAATTATCAGACCTTATGTACTTAATATTTAGTTATTGCTTACTATTATTTAATTACTATATAAATATAAAAATCTACTGTATTAAGTTTGAATTATTTGACTTATTAATACAGTAGATTATTATATACTTATTAAAATTATGTCTAACTTCTTAAATATAAAGCAATAAATAAAAAATTAAATTGTTATACTATATATTTGCTATTATTAAATTGTAAATTAATATCTGATTATACTTAAGGTATAAAATTTTACTCTTGCCAATAGATATCATCTATACCAAGCTGGAAACTAGAGAAATCACCATTTACGCTAACAATTGCAAACAAAGACTTCATTGATTGTAGTGCGATCAATTCTCCTTTAAGCTCACTAATTGGAATTGTTACCTGTCCCCACTCACCATTTCTAACAAGACCATACTTTGTTTCATAAGCTGGGAACTCAACCCAATGTTCGTTGGTATAAGTGTCCATAACCCCAATTTTGAAAGAGACATCTGCGGGGATTTTAATCATGAATCTCAAATTTCCATCAGCATAATTACTCATATTAAGTGGTGCATTTGGAGCAATATGACCTCCAAACCAACTACCTGGCATGGCTGCTTGCCACCCAATTCCATTCTCACCTTCATATGGAGGAATAGTTCCTTCAACAAAAGTACCTTCCCAAGCATATATATTTGGTGATTCTATCTTATTATTTGTTGGTGTATTGTCAGTAAATACTCCAAAAGTTCCTGTTTCAGGTTCAGGTCCACCAAATTTAACCTCACCTACTCCATTCCATTTCTTGACTTTTACATAATCAATATAGACTTTGCCTGGAAGTGGTGCTGTTACTTCACCAGGGGTCATTGCATCTGTAAAGGTCCCACCAACTGCAAGGTTTAGTAACATAAAGAATGGTTTTCTAAATTCATCTGAGTCTTCGCTTATTGTGAAATCCTTCGCGAAAAGGAAATGCTCTACTCCATTATCTTCAACAGCAAAGCGAATAATATCTTGATTCCAATATAGGCGATAAGTCAAGAATCTATCTGTTAATGTATTAGGATCTATATATGGTGTAACATTTGGATTTTCCCAAGAACGATTTGCAGCACCAGTTGGATTTTGATCACTAAGTGCATCTGGTGAATACCAGAACTGATTGGAAGTAACCATTTGATTTTCTGTTGCAACACCATATTTTGCTCTTTCGCTAGCCATATGCCCCATTTCCATCATATCAATTTCTCCACATTTTGGCCATCCAACAACACCATAATTACTTCCTAATAGCCATGCTGCAGGCCATAAACCAGTTGCTAAGTTATCTGGCACTTTCATTCTAACCTCTATTATACCGTACTGTATAGCAACTTTTCCATTTGTATCAACTTTACCTGAAGTAAAGGACTTACCTTCCCAATTTTCTCTTTTTGCCGTCAAAACTAAGGCATTATTTCCTGGTTCTTCGGGAATCTCTTCTATCGAAACATTCTGTGGTAAGTAATATTGTAATTCCTGATTACCATTACCACTTCCATTAGTAACCTTAGTCCATAAATCTGAATTGAATGTATCAAAGTTCTCCTCCCAAAGTACTCCATCAGGATTACTTATAGTAGGAGTAGCAGTTAGTTGATTAGAATCAGGACTCTCACCATTACTATTATAGGCTGCTACTGTAAAGGTATAAGCAGTACCATTTGTTAATCCTGTTACTGTATAATTTGTTACATTTCCTACATCTATACTTGTAGTTCCATATTTAACGTTATATCCTGCAGCATTAGCTACGCTACCCCAAGATAGTGATACTTGGGAATCCCCTGCCACTGCATTATTTAAGCTTGGTGCTACCAGTGATCCTGGATTTGTAGTTCCTCCTTCGCTATGGTTATAAAGGTATTCAGCACTTTCCTGACCTGCTAGGTTAAACTGATATTCCCATGGGTTTCCTCCATTATCATTCATATCAGTTTTAGTATATTCCCATCTATCTAGACTTGCATTATAACTCATTGTATATCCTGGTTTACCATGAAGAGTTGTATTTGGATCTGGACCTACATATACAATTGCCCATGAAATATCTTGACTCGATGTACTCCCCCCATCATTAACCCAAAATAAGGCTTCTGTCTCATTGATATACTCTGCACCATGATCAACATTACTAGCAGCAAATAAAACTGATGTACACAAAGTCATAATCAAAACCAACAATAACACTATATTCAAAGTTTGTTTAGTAAACAATTCTTCTCCTCCTTATTAGTTTTATTAACTACACCGATTTAACTTTAATCTATTTTCTTTAACCCTCCTTTTTTAACAATCTATGATATTTTGGTAATTAAATAATAAGAAGTTATCTAATTGTTATTTGGTTATCTCTTCAAATTATTTAATTACTACATTAACGTTGCATTGTTGAAAATAATCAATAAGATTAAATATTATAATATGCTATACATGCTATTTATAACTTAAAATTTAATAGATTAAATCAGTGATATAACATTAAATTAAAAATATAGAATAAATTTCTTTGATGAATTAAAATTAATCCAAATTAAACAAGTTTTTTAAAGTCAGTGGCTATTTAGCCATATATACCAACTAAATATTCTTTTAACACATGAAAATATTGAATATTTTATTTTTTAAATAAGCTTAAGCAAAGTATCTTTAAACTTAGCTTCTTTCTTAATTACCTTTAAAATTAAAAATAGAATTAAAGCACTATAAATCTGGATTAAGACAGCTATTTCTTTTGTACCATTTTTATTGGTATTTTTTACTCTAACTAATCTCATTTCATGTTTCATTTTAGTTTTTAAAGTATAGTCACCTAACATAACGTCTGCATCTAATAAAATATTAACTTCTTTATCTCTAGAAGTTAAATCAATTGATCTAATAAATTCAATCTTAGTATTAGATCTTGTTCTTGTTATAAAGTAAATATCATTCTCTATAAAGTCATCGAATTTTTGATAATGAATATAAGCTCTATCAAAAAGATAAGTAACACTAGGACTTAAAGTCAAATTATCAAATATCTCTTTGTCATGAATAATTGCATTGGTGATAATAACATTTTCAGGAGTTTGAACATTTAAATCATATACAGTATGAAGTTTAATTCCGCCTTTGCTACTTCTAAATTTAGCCCATGAAAATAATGATAAACCCAAACTTACAGTCGAAGAATCAATAATTTTTACTGAGCCGATATCTTTTAAAGCTTTTCTTAACCCTTTACTAGCTTTAAGTTTATTAAATAAATGCTGAAAAATTTCAACAAATATTTAATAATTTCTGCTTTCTTTTTTTCGAAATAATTGAGATTTACTTATCTTTGGCAAGACTTTATTTAGATTTTTATTGTTTGCTAATTCAAAAAAGTCTTCTAAGCTATCTTTTTCTGTAAGGTTGTAATATGACAAGTATAGCAAATGTATTTTAGTTGTTAGCTTGTGTACTTTATAGTCTGAATTATATTTATTGGCTAGATCTCTGAAGAAATCCTTATCGATAATATCTAGAAATTTGTTTAAAAGTAAGGTGCAATTATTCATAAATTGATTCTCCTTTGATTTTATGGATTTTTGTACTGGGCGGTACTCATCTATTTAATCAAAGGAGTTTTCTTTTTGCAATATATTTTTTGTATAATTATTTAGATGCAACGCTAGTGTAATTACTATATAAACATAAGAATCTACTTTATTAAGTTTATCTCCTTTTACTTATACAGTAGATTCTTATATACTTATTAAATTATTTATCTTTATAAATACACTATGATCTAGTAGTCAGCACTTCATTTATAAATAACAGTCTTTTAAACTCTCCTCTAGAGTTACTATTGATAATTCTGAATTCACTAGCTTAGCTTTATAATTACAAATAATAGTATTTCATTGAACAACATATGTCGAAGGATTGTGTAGAGAACTTATAGAGGTCTATACCACTATTACAAAAATATACATATTATATTATGTACTTTAATATAACTGTACACAAAATAATATTATTATAAGAAAATATCATAAATTTATAACAAAAATATAGATTTTACTCTTGAGTATATCTTAGTTTTATGTTTGATACACTCTCTTAGATAATCCTATTATAATATAAATATAACATTTATTCAAGGATTATTTTAAAATGTTTTTTATTACCAACTATATTTAAGTATATAACTTTAAAAATAGCTTACCAAATAGATAACTTAAAAACATTATATTCTCCAACCTATATAAATAAAACTCCCATTAAATAATGGGAGTCAATAATAAAAATTATAACTTAAGCATCAGTTTTTACAAGATCCATTAGCTTTTCACTATGCTGTAAAGTTTCAGCTAGTTGATGCTCAGCTAATTCATAAGGCTTGTACCACTCCTTATTAATCGCTAATGCAGTTAAAGATGAATGTCCACCTAATATCTGATTTAAACTACTAGAATAGATAGCTCTAAGTTCAGGAGTAGTAGCTCCTAAAATAGCACCTAGGTATGCTCCTGCTGCACCCTTAGATTCTACAAGCATATTGCTAACTATCATAGGGTCATTAAGCTGTTTTGTATCTTCTCCCCCTAATAATGATGTTATCATAGATGGCATATTAATGAGCCTCCTCTTCATTTAGTATATTGTTTTCATAAATAAATTGTTGTAACCCTTTAATCCGACCTTCAG
Source organism: Orenia metallireducens (assembly GCF_001693735.1). Taxonomy (GTDB): domain Bacteria; phylum Bacillota; class Halanaerobiia; order Halobacteroidales; family Halobacteroidaceae; genus Orenia; species Orenia metallireducens. The sequence goes on along the minus strand of NZ_LWDV01000008.1, from coordinate 428,115 downwards.
CAGCTAAAATCCCTGATTCAGATTCTTTTTTAAGGTCCTCATCAGTAATCATCATGTGTGCAGCTTTAGCTTTTAATAGTCCGTTTGTTTCCATCTGAAGTAATCCTTGTAATGTGATTACTTCATTTTCAGTTAATGGTCTCAATTTTATACCCCCTTTATATAAATTCAAATCATTTATATTATTGTTTAAATCAACTTAAAATATACTACTTAAGAATCAAAAAAGCCAGAACTCCTAAGAACTCCGACTCAATTCAATATTATTAAATTTAAAATAATATTATATAAACATATTACTAATTTTGGTCATATTGTATGTAAGTGATAATAATTTCATATACAAGTATAATTGTATAATTATGACTTAAACCCAATTAGAAAGCGATTATATTTATCCAAACTTTGTACAACCTTCCACGCTCCAATAGCAGTACACTCTAAAGGATTATCAACTAAATATGCAGGGACTCCTAAACGATTAGATAAAGTTTTATCTAGCCCTCTCAACAAAGAACCCCCTCCAGTCATGACAATACCTTTATCCATAATATCACCACATAATTCAGCTGGAGTTTGGTCTAATACTACTTTTACAGCACTTACTATTTGATTTACAGTACTTGCTAAAGCTCCTTGAAGCTCTTCACAATTTATTTCAATAGTTTTAGGTAAGCCAGTCATAGCATCACGTCCACAGATATCAACCCTAGTATCAGCTTGAATTTCAGAGTAATTAGTGAAAAAAGCAGACCCAAAATTAATTTTTATCTCTTCAGCCTTATTTTCTCCAAGTAGTATATTATAATTATTCTTCATATGATGAATAATTGCTTCCGTCATCTCATCACCAGCAACCCTTATAGAGTTACTTACTACAATTCCTTCTAAAGAGATTATTGCTATATCTGTTGTTCCACCACCAATATCGACAATCATATTGCCTGCAGGATTACTAACAGGCATATCAGCACCGATTGCAGCAGCCATAGATTCCTCTATTAAGTATACCTCCCCTGCTTTTGCCTGTAAAGCAACATCAATTACTGATTTCTTCTCTACTGATGTTACTCCAGATGGAATACAGATTACTGTTCTTGGTTTAAATAATCTCTTTCTTTTGCACGCCTTAGAAATAAAATGACTTAACATAACTGCTGTCATTTCAAAATCCCAAATAACTCCATCTTTCATTGGACGAATAGCTAAAATATTTCCTGAGGTCCTACCTATCATTTTCTTAGCCTCTTCACCAACAGCTAAAATTTCTTGTCTATTATTATTATTTCTAACAGCTACAACTGAAGGCTCTCTTATTAACATACCATTCTTTTTAGTATAGACTAATGTATTAGCCGTTCCTAAATCTATAGCTAAATCCTTTTTAAATAAATTTAACACCTTATCTAGGCCTCCTTTGATAAAAATATTTTAATAGGTAGATTATAATAGACAACCGAAAATTATTCACAATAAATATATCTACTTCTTCTATCCAACATACAACAAATCCTTTAATTTCATCTATTAAATTCGACAAAAAATAACTTTTATTGAGCTTATTATCGAAATTATTTTTCCACTTAATGAAAAATAATTTATCATCCTTTCTCAAATCTAATTAATGAATATAAATCAAACTAGCAAAAATATTTAAAATAATCTACTATTTTAATATATAATTCTTTAAAATCTTTTATATAGTAGTCTCAGTTGTATAAATAACTTAGAAAAATTTAAAATATCTTCTATATTTAAAAGCTAGAACTCCTAAGAACTCTAGCTTAACCAAAACTATTAAACTGTTTAAAAGCTCATTATATCAACATCTTCTTCCTGCTTATTCTTATTTTCAATAGTTACTGCTAACTTGATAGGCAGACAGAGAATCATTTGATATGGCTCACTAATCCATCCCATCTCAGCATGAATTGGTAAGGGTGATATATCCTGACTTAAGCGCTCTAATTTTACCTTACCATCCTTCATTCTTAACGTCCCTTGATACTCTTTACCTTCTATCTTAAAGGAGAAATTTATCCTCTCCAATTTCTGACTATGCTCTAAATTATAACGATAAAGCTCTTTATTATCTAAAGTTATGACTACATCCTTCTCACCAGCAGACTTAGAGATAAGAACTGGAGTCAATCCTAACATCGAAATACTTATTATTAAAATCAAAATAATCAATACCTTATCAGCAATAGTCATTATTTTATTCAATTCCCTTAATCCCAATGTTTTAAGCATAAAAACCACCATTCTATTTTTAGTTGATAGCTGACAGCTAAATTCAAGATCACTTAAAATATTATACTTTAAAACAACTAAACCTTCAATATGGACTCATATCCAAGTCTAAAGTGAAATTTAATTAATATATAGTATTAGTGACTGTCATACAACTTCACCTTGATTTAAATTTCATTCTAAAGTTGGATGACTATATGTCACTATAATTTATAAAAAGTAATTTTAGAAATTAACTCTATTAATAATTATTTAAAAATTCCAAAATTTTATTATGAATAATCTTCTTATCTCCATTAATAGTACAAACATGACCACCTTCATTAAGCCATAATATCTCCTTATCTTGACTTGATACACCTTGATAGATAATCTCTGCACTAATCGGTTTGACCGTTTCATCATCCCTAGATTGGATAATCAAGATTGGTGCACTAACCTTAAATAGATTATCTTTAGCCATCTTCATCAACTTTAAAAGACTAGGTACTGTTGCTAGAGGAGTTGAGTTATAATAAACATCATACTCATCTTCTACACTCTGTATCAGTCCTTGCTTATCACCCTTAAAACGTTTAAAATATCTTAGTACTGGAGTAAAATATGCAAGTTTATCAAATATTTTCATTGGTGATGCAATAGAGATAACCCTATCTAGCTTATACTCTTCAGCCAAAATCAAAGACAATAATCCTCCCATTGATAAGCCCACCACATAAACCTTATCATAATCTTGAGCTAAACCTTCATATTCCTTTCGAGCTGAATTGAGCCAATCCTCCCAATCAGACTCCTCCATCTTATCCTCAGAACTACCATGCCCAGGCAATAAAATTCCACTAATGGTATATCCACCCTCTCGATGCAAAAACTCACCTAAGTACCTCATCTGACCAGGTGAACCTTTAAAACCATGTATCAATAAACATGCTTTATTACTACCTTCAAAAAAGAAAGGTTTGGCATATTTGGGTATCTGTTTCATTTTATAACACTCCTTTTAAAAGGGGTTGGTATTTTAGTGACAAGTAACCTAATGAGTAGAAACATTTTCTTGTCACTTATTACTGTCTGAATATCTATCTATTATATAAATTCTTCCATCATCAAAATAATTCATTATGCTCACTAAATACAATTACCTTATTATCAACCTCAATATCTGAATTTACAGATATATAATTATTAAAAAATGCCAGAACAATAATAATTATAAAAAGAATTACTGTAAAGATTCTACCTCTCTCCATTATATTCCTCCTTGCTTTAAATCCTAGTCCTTATAATTACTATATTAAAGAGTCAATTTAATGTTCTTAAAGTATTTGTATTTAGGTTTAAAACCTTAGAATCTGCTTCTACCCCACTTATTCTCTCTAACCAAGGTCCATCAGGAACTTGACTAATATCAACAAACTTCCAATTGACGATAATTTTTCCTTTAGCTAATCCATCACTATCTAAGTATTCCATTGTTGCTGGTGAAATATCCAGACCTGCTTTATTTGTGAAGCGATATCCTTGAGAGCTCCAGCCCATATCTATTCCCATCTCAGCATAAGGTCTCTGATTTGTAGTGCTAAAGACATAATGAGGATCATAATAATTCCATGGACCTACATCCTCCCATTGGGCATAAGCAGTCTTATTAGTCAAAGGATGATAAATCTCAATCCAACGATTTTTAACATCACTTACCCCATAATAATCCTTTTTAATCAACTCACCATCTACATAATAATAAAAATCACGATAAGGTAAGGCAAAATAATAAGGATTTTCATCCTTTAAATAATTACCCCAAGTAGCCTTTAATGGCTCGCCACTACTACTATAGGCATTAAAATAGCTTGTAATAATATCAGTATGCCAATTACCTACATAAGTTGGACTATCTTCAGTATCCACCTTCAAGATAAACTTACCATCTATAATCAATTTAAATTCAAAGTAGACTACAGGACTGATATCCCCCTCCAATCTGATATCTATAAAGGAGAAGCTTTGACTACCACTTGATAAGCTCAGCTCCTGATTAAGTACTCCACTCCCATCATTTCCATTTCTAATAGTAAGTAAGATTTTAATATTATCTCCTATCATCTCTTGGGTTAAAAATTCACCAGATAGACTAAAGTTTTCTCCCAAAGTTATTAACTTAGGATAATTAATAAGTTGAATTTGAGGATTCTGAGAAATATCCATTTCAGAACAGCCTACCAACATTATTAGAAATATTATAAGAATAAACTCTATTTTAAATATCCTCCCCATATCTTCCTCCTACAGATATTAGTCAACTACTCTTATAACAAAATTCTACTTTCACTTATTAATTTCCTCTTTTTTAGCAAATTAGCATGTTGTAAAAGTCATCCAACTTTAATAACAGTGATTGGTGCTAAGTAACGAGTAGAAACCTTTTTTATCACTGCTGATTCATTATTATCTTAATATCCTTAACCCTATATTAGAATTATGTTTTAGAGCCACAAACTTATAAATAAAAGGTTTACATCAGAACCAAATAGCTCTAATGTAAACCTTTTATAGTATTACCTCTACCTTTTGCTTGCTTATTATTTATTAATTCTATCTTTTTAATTGTACATTTTCAACTGTATACTCTTCTTTAATGCTCTCCTATCTCTCCAGCCTTGGTAATAGCATACTTCGTAGCTAATGGTCCAAAGACCTCTGTTAAAGCTGCTGTAAATAGAAGTGTATTAAACACTAATAATCCAACATTATCTGTTAAAGGTATATTATTAAATACTGATAAGTTACTTTCTCCACCGATAAAGTGTTTTTGTACAGTATAGGCTAAGGCAATTGCTACTCCACTCTGTGGTAATAATCCTAGACCAACATACTTCTTAATCTTTTCAGGAGCATCAGATAGATGAGCTCCTAAAGAGGCTCCACCTATCTTACCAATCACACGAGCAATGGTATAGACAAATGCCAAGATTAAGAAACCAGCAGATGCTATACTGTCTAATCTAATCTCTGTTCCTGCCAAAATAAAGAATAGTGCATATAATGGAACAGTTAAAGTCTCCATATACTCAGCAATACCTAGGTTCTTTCTAGCAAAGTTACGATAAGCAAATCCAATGAACATATTTGTAATCAATGGTGATAGATGTAAGAAAATTGAAATAGCCGATCCACCAATAATTGTACTTACCAAAGTCAGTATCTTCTTCGTCTTATCATCTATATTACTGATGAACTTCTGGGATAGGTAACCTATCAAAAGTCCTGCCAATATAGAACCACCTATTTCAATAGCTGGTGCAAATAATGCATGGAATATTGAAATATCCCCTTGCCCTAAATATAGTCCTAAAGCTAAAGGCTCTACTAGACTGAAGATAATTAAAGCAATCGCATCATCTATACCAACAATAGCTAATATCATCGAAGTCAATAGCCCTTCTGCATTATACTCCTTTAATACCATAACTGTTGCTGCTGGAGCTGTTGCCGAAGCTATCGCCCCTAATACTAAAGAAAGATATAAAGTCTTTGTTATAGCAAAAGTAGCCAGAGCAACTATAATAAAAGCCCCAGTTGCTTCTAAAATAGCAATATAAATAATCTTCTTCCCTAAGCTCTTTAAGATTTTAACTGAGAGCTCACTCCCAATGGTAAAAGCTATAAAAGCCAAAGCAAAGGTAGCTATATAATCAAAACTTTCTGTAGTAAAAGCATACCATTCCTTTGCTTCTTCTGAAAGAAAAGGCAACCACTCAATTATATTGACACTTAGAGCAATACCTAAAAATACATATCCCACCACAATAGGTACATGAAATCTTTTAGCTAGAAGAACTACCAACAGTGACATGAATATCAAAAAACCTATAATATAGATTACCTTATCACTTGCCTGATGAACCAAGAACCATTCCCGCATTATCTGTAGTTTATGAACCAACTCTATATCTAAATGCATACTGTCACCTCAAATAAAAAGATTTAGTATCTTATGATAATCATCTTATAAACTTATCACCCTAATATTACTTCTGCTATTATAAGATATTAATTATGAACTTCACCTGCTTTAGTAATAGCATACTTAGTTGCTAATGGTCCAACAACCTCAGTAATAGCTGTAGTAAATAATAGAATATTAAAGACCAATGTTCCTACTTCAGGTAATTCTACAAAATCTCGTTGTACTGTATAAGCTAAAGCCACTGCTACTCCAATCTGAGATAATAATCCCATACCTATATACTTCTTAATTTCAGGGTCTGCTTTAGCCAAAATAGCACCTAAAGAGGCACCTCCAACCTTACCAATAACCCTTGATAGAGTATAGACTAAGGCTATAATCACAAAGCCTCCCTTAGTTATCTGCATAATTTGAATTTTAGTACCTGCTAAGATAAAGAACATAGCATAAAGAGGAATAGTCATAGTCTCCATATCCTCAGCAACCCCAGGATTCTTCTTAGCAAAGTTTCTATAAGCAAAGCCTACACACATATTGGTAATCAGAGGAGAAAGGTGTAAAGCTACTGCTGTGGCAGAAGCACCTATTACTGTAGCCACCAAAGTCAAAACCTTCTTCGTCTTGTCCTCTAATTTAACAATAAACTTGACAGATATATAGCCTAGCAACACTCCAAATCCGATTGCTCCTACTATCTCTAGTAATGGTTCAAAAAAGGCATTCATAATCGATAATTCACCAGATCCCGATGCCTTAATTAATGAAATAGGCTCAGCAAAACTAAAGATAGCAAGAGCTACCGCATCATCAATCCCTATTACAGCTAATAAAGTAGAGGTCAAATTTCCCTCTGCATTATACTCTTTAAGCACCATAACAGTTGCTGCTGGTGCAGTAGCAGAAGCAATTGACCCCAAAATCAAAGCTAGATAAAAAGGTTGTCCAAAGGCCAACATAGCTCCTGTAACCAATAAGAATGCACCTACAGCCTCAAAGACAACAATTAAAGCAATCTTCTTTCCTAAGCTCTTTAAAATTCTAATTGATAGTTCACTTCCAATAGTAAAAGCGATAAAGGCCAAGGCCAAATCGGCCACATAATCAAAGCTTTCAACACTATAACCATACCACTCTTTTATCTCATCAGGTAAAAAAGGAAGCTGTTCAATGATACTTACACTGAACAGTATCCCCAAGAAGACATAACCAACTACTATAGGTACTCTATATCTTTTAGTCAATAGTACTACAAATAAAGCAAATACAATTAACAAGCCAACTATATATAGTTCTTTGTTACTTGCTTGATTAAGCAATAACCATTGCTTCAATTCATGTAACGTTTCAACTGATTTTAGATTCATTGTTGATCTTCCCCTACCTCTAATAGATAATAAAGTAGATCTGCTCTAGAAATATAACCTCTTAATTTGTTATCATCATTTACAACATAGAGATAAGATTCCTTATTATCTAACATGATATCTGCTATATTATCCATCTTATCATTCTCTTTAACAGCAGTTGTATTAGTTGACATATACTCTTTCACCTTTCTATCTTTAATTTCAGCTAAATTCTCTGCAGCTTGGTTGACTTGGTATAATAAACGATGGCTTTCTAGAAAACCATATTGCTCAGGAATTATATTCTTTAATAGATTTCTACTATAGATAGTTCCCAAAAATTTATTCTCATCATCAACGACTGGCAAAACTGACATCTCTATCTTATGCATCACTCTAATAACATCTTCAATACTATCCTCTTCACAAACAGAGTTCATAGTTCTCATCATATACTTTCTTACAGTGCTCATTAAACTACACCTCCAGCTTATTAATCATAATATTATCGCTCTTCTCCTTAATCATAGCTCGATCTGCTAAGAAGATATCCTTACTTTCAGCAATAGCTAAGGCTGCTGCTCCAGCATATTTATTAGCTTCTATGAAGTCAAAACCATACTGATAAACATAATCAAAGAAGGCAGCATTATAGGCTTCCCCTGCTCCTAACCAATTTCTTAAACAGAAATCTCGAGGTGTTAGCTTATACACGTCACCATTTTTATCAAATAATAAACGAGAGCAATGAAATGGCATCATTACATATTCGGCACCCTCTTCTTGCAACTTTCTACCTGCCCATATGTAATCCTCATCATCGACTATCTCCTTATCCAATATCTTATTAGTGTGCTTAAAATAAGGTACAACAACTTTAGGCTTCTCTACTAATGCTCTATTTAAGACCTCACCACTGGCATGTAAGTAGACAGCTTTACCTGCTTCATGGCAAATTTGAATCAATCTTTGATAGATGCTGAAGTTAACTCCTTCAGGAATTGATCCTGAAATCATGATAAAATCACTATCCACGATTCCACGCCTAAAACGTTTAATTAAATTTTCAACATCATCTGGCTCAACCTTATAACTATAGTCATTATAATGGGTATAAGTTACTGGTTCTCTAGAAATAATAAATATATTATTTCTAATCTCACTTTCAGTAAAGATATAATTTGTTGTAATTCCATACTCTTGTACCATTTTTTCAAAAAATAATCCTTGTCTACCACCAACAAAACCAATATTCTGTACATCAGAATACCCTAATTTCCTTAAGTTGATGGCGCTTAAAAGCCCTTTTCCCCCAGGAGATACCTTTATATCCCTTTCAGTATAAAGATACTGATGAGACTTTGGCTTATTCTCCTTTACAAAGTATTCCCGGTCTATTGCCGGATTTAATGTTACTGTAGTAATCATCTTTCTACCCCCCAACATGAATTAATATTGCTTAATATATTTTTATTATATTATACTCCTTTAATGACACTTTTTAAAGCTATTGAGAGAATAAATTGAGTTTAACTAATAATAAATTATATATTTTAGAGCTAATCAAAGTAAAATTTATTATTCTTTGTTTATAAAATATAAAATAGTATCAGAACTTGATACTATTTTATATTAATTACATATATGCATTGTAATGTATGGATTTTATCACATGTTAATCTATTTGTCTAATTTTAAATTTTTTCACTAAAGATTTCCTCTAAAACTCCAATCACTTTGTCTACATCTTCAATAGTAATAACTAATGGAGGTAAAAATCTTAGGACATTTTTACCAGCAGTCAATACTAAAATTCCATTGTCTATAACTTTATTTACAATATCCTTAGCCTCTATCTCCAATTCTAGACCTAAGATCAGTCCCATACCTCTTAAATCTTTGATAAAGTCATACTTCTCCTTTAAATCTGATAATCTATTATAAAAATAACTCCCAACATCTTTAACATTATCTAAAATTTTATTATTTAAAATAATGTTCAAAGTAGTATAAGCTGCTTGGCAAGCTAAAGGATTACCACCAAAGGTTGAACCATGGTCACCAGGCTTAAAGGCTTGAGCAACTTCATCCTTAGCCAAAAATGCTCCAATTGGAACACCATTACCTAAAGCCTTAGCTAAGGTCAAAATATCTGGCTCTACCCCATACTCTTCATAAGCAAAGAGGCTTCCTGTTCTTCCGATACCAGTCTGAATCTCATCAAAGATTAATAAGATTCCTTCTTGATTACAAAGCTCTCTTAATCCTTGCATATACTCTTGAGTAGCTGGATTGACACCACCTTCCCCTTGAATTGGTTCTACCATTACTGCAGCAGTATTATCAGTGATAGCATCTCTAATAGCCTCTAAATCATTATAAGGTACATGCTTGAATCCAGTTGGAATAGGTGCATAAGGCTTTTGATACTTACTCTGACCTGTAGCAGCCAATGTAACCAGTGTTCTACCATGGAAAGAGTTTAGGGCAGTGATAATTTCATACTTCTCCTCACCCTTCTCCTTAAAGTACTTCTTAGCTAACTTAATAGCACCCTCATTGGCCTCTGCACCACTATTACTATAAAATACCTTATCAGCATAAGAGTTTTCTATTAATAACCTAGATAACTTAGCTTGGACATCATAATAATAAAGGTTAGAAGCATGGATTAAATTTGTAACTTGCTTTTTTAAAGCCTCACTAAACTCTGGATAGTTATATCCTAAAGCATTTACAGCAATCCCTGCTGTAAAATCCAAGTACTTCTTACCTTCATTATCATATAAGTATACCCCTTCTCCCTTCTCCAATACTATTGGAAAACGCGGACCAAAGACATTCATAAAATAATCCTGATCAGCTTGAATAATCTCTTGCTTATTCATTCTCTACTCCTCCTTTTTAAGTACAGTGACAGGTGACAAGTAATGAGTAACGATAAGAATTGTTACTTGTCACTAGTTACTCGTTACTATTATTCTAATCTATCATAGTCCCAATTCCACGCTCTGTAAAGATTTCTAATAATAGAGCATGGTCGATTCGTCCATCTAAGATATGGGTTCTCTTAACACCCTTATTTAAAGCTTTAATACAAGAATCTACCTTTGGAATCATTCCACCAACTATCTTTCCATCTTTAATCATCTGTTGGGCTTCTGCAACCTTCAACCGGGAGATTAAAGAGCTCTTATCCTCTGGATTATCTAAGATACCCTCTACATTTGTCAATAAGATTAGCTTCTCTGCTCCTAAGGCTGCTGCTAACTCCCCTGCTACTAAATCGGCATTGATATTATAGCTCATTCCCACTTCATCTACTCCTACTGGTGCTACTATTGGCAAATAACCATTATCAATCATAGTTATTAATATCTCAGGATTGATCTTTTTAATCTCACCTACATGCCCTAAGTCGAAGCCATCCTCTAACTCATACTTTTTAGCCTGAATTAAATTGTTATCCTTACCTGATAATCCTACAGCTTTATTTCCTGCTAAGTTAGCTAAAGAGACTATCTGGCTATTGACCTTGCCTAATAAGGCCTGTTCTACAACCTCCATAATCTCCTTATTAGTAACTCGCAATCCTTGATAAAAGTCACTTTGTAAATTTAATTTCTTCAAATTCTCACTAATAACTGGTCCACCACCATGAACGATAACTGGGTTGACTCCTACATACTTCAATAAAGTAATATCCTCTAAAACAGAGACCATCAGATCTTGATTGATCATGGCATTGCCACCATATTTAATGACTACAGTCTTATTAGAATACTCCTTCATATATGGTAAAGCCTCTATTAAAATATCTGCTTTCTTAATTAACTCTTCCACTAAATTGCCTCCTTTTTTTAATTCAGTAACAGGTAATAAGTAATTAGCAAAAGATTCAGTAATTACTTGTCACTCGTTACTATTAAGTATGGTACTCAGCATTAATCTCTACATACTTATAAGAGAGGTCACAGGTCCAGACCTTATCACTATACTCTCCAAGGTTTAAATCAACCTCTATCTTAATCTCATCATCATTTAACAGATTTGCTTTTATGTCTGTAGAATGTTGAATTACTTTTTGATTTTGCTCTAATAATATCAAATCATTAACTTTTATCTCTACTTTACTTAAATCAATTTCTACCCCAGAGGCTCCAATAGCCATAATTATTCTACCCCAATTAGGGTCTTGACCGAACATAGCCGTCTTAACCAACTGAGAGTTAGCAATCTGTTTAGCTACTTTAGTAGCCTTTGCAAGAGATTGGGCACCTTTAACCTCTACTTCAATAAACTTGGTAGCACCCTCTCCATCACGAACAATTTGATGAGCTAAATAGGTACAGACATATTTTAAAGCCTCCAAGAAAAGATTATAGTCTTCACCTTTATTAGTAATAGTATCATTTCCAGCATTTCCATTAGCTAAAACAGTCACCATATCATTGGTACTTTGATCACCATCTACAGTAATTCTATTAAAACTCTGATTTATTGCTTCTACTAAAGCTTCCTGTAGTAATTGATTATCAATTGCTATATCTGTAGTCAAAAAACCTAACATTGTTGCCATATTTGGCTCAATCATCCCTGAACCCTTAGCAATTCCACCTAACTTGACTATCTTATCCCCCAATTCAAACTCTATTGCCAACTCTTTAGCATATGTATCTGTAGTCATAATAGCCTCTGCTGCTGCTTGACCACCAGATTCACTTAATTCTGCTACAGCCTTTTCAATTCCAATTTTGATTTTATCCATTGCTAAAAACTCACCGATAATCCCTGTTGAAGCAACTAAAACCTTATCATTCTCTAAGCCTAGCTTTTCAGCAGTGAAGCTAATCATCTCTTGAGAGTCCTGATAACCCCTCTCTCCTGTACAAGCATTAGCATTACCACTATTAATAATTATCCCCTGAGCTAAACCATCTTGAATATTCTGTTTATTTAAAAGAACACAGCTAGCAGCACATTGATTAGTAGTAAATACCCCAGCAACCTTGGCAGGAGTTTCACTATAGATTAAAGCAGTATCCTTCTTACCACTCTTTTTAATCCCACCAGTAACTCCACTTGCTAAAAAACCTTGAGGTGCAGTAACTCCCCCACTTATCTCTTTATATAAATTAGCCATAATCTCTCCTCCTTTACTTCTCAATTGATATATATTTGTGAATTTAAAATGAAAATTATAAGTATGTTTAGAATATTTTTTAAATTAATAGGTTCAAAAGTGAGAAAAATTATTGTTTGAACGGAGCAAATATTCTCAAAAAATAATATTATTATAGAAATCTTTAAATTAGAACTCCTGAATTCATTAATCTCAATCAATATTGGTTGCGTAGTGAATGGTCTCTGCCACGAAGAGTCTTGCTCTAGGTTTACCACGAAGGGTTTGGTTTTTAAACCCGTAGGTAGACTCGTAGGTTAATTTTTCTCTAGAATTACAAACTTATAATTAATACCTTTTATCCTTAGTTATACATTATTAGCTATAAATTATAAATATAGCCCTACATTATCTAAGCCTAAGGTTTCATCCCAACCTGCCAAGATATTTAAGTTCTGTACAGCTTGCCCAGCAGCTCCTTTAAGTAGGTTATCTATAGTAGAGATTACTATTAAACGCTTAATCCTCTCATCTACTGTCAATCCAATATCACAGTAGTTTGAACCAGCCACATGTTTAATCTCTGGTAACTTTCCTTCATCCATAACTCTTACAAACTTCTCATCTTTATAATAATCATTATAAAGGTTTAGTACAAATTTAGTATCTATGCCTTCTGTTAAATTGGCATATACTGTGGCTAAAATCCCTCTATTTATTGGTAGAAGGTGTGGCGTAAAAGATAGGCTAATATCTTTTTTAGCCAATATTCCTAATTTCTCCTCTATCTCTGATGTATGGCGATGATTTGCTACCTTATAAGCTTTAAAATTATTATTCACCTCACAGAAATGAGTTCCTAAAGAAACCCCTCTTCCTGCACCACTTGTTCCAGATTTAGCATCGATAATAATATTATCTAAATTAATTAATCCCTTATCTACCAAAGGTGCCAATGCCAAAATAGAGGCTGTTGGATAACAACCAGGGTTGGCTACCAAGCTACTACCTTCAATCTCTACTCGATTCAACTCAGGTAGACCATAAGCTGCATCTTTGAATAACTCAGGGCTATTATGAGTTTTATACCAGCTTTCATAGGTCTCTAGATTATCATAACGGTAATCCCCACTTAAATCTATTACCTTTAAACCTTTAGTAAGCAACTGAGGCACAACCTCCATTGATACTCCATGAGGTAAAGCAGTAAAGACAATTTCTGAGTTTTCTGCTAGTTTATCAATATCTAAATTTTCACATTTGATATCTACCTCTTCTCTTAAACTTGGATATATATCTGAGATAACTTCTCCAGCAAAACTCCGGGAAGTCAATATCTCTAAATCTACCTTTGGGTGTTTATTAAGTAATCTGACCAATTCCAATCCTGTATATCCTGTAGAACCGATTATACTTACCTTCATTCTCTACTCCTCCTTGAATATAATTATACTTATTTTGTTTATAATTATACATGCTATAGTATAAAAATACAAATGTTTTTCTATTAAAATTTCAAAGATTTTATCTACAAACAAAGTTAGTAATTTACATAGTTGCTTTTATTTGTTTAAAACCCCTTTTTATATATAAATTTAATTTATAATGTTAAGGGGAAAGGAGGGATAACCTTGGATTATAGTAGCAAGAACCTAAAAGAAGAGTTAGAAGATTTTCGTCAAAAACTACAGGTATTGTCTAGTAAATCGGAAAGATTAACAGCCAAAGAATTAATTAAGCTAAGTCAAAAACTAGACAGATTAATTATGAAGTTTTACAATAAAAACTCATAATTAAAGAGGAGCAGGAATCTTCCTGCTCCTTAATCAACTACACACTATACACTGAGGTAAAAAGTGTCGCATTATCACTAATTTTCTTCTACATCAAGAAATAAATATATTAATCAATAAATAATTTAACTCCAAAGAATATTGTTGCCCCACCTATTGCTAAGCCAAATATCCAACTAGGCAATGTTTTAAGAACTATTATTCCCCCAATTAAACATAGAAACATCCCTGCCCCACCTTTAATCTGTACCTTATTATTTAGATAGAATCTCTTTAATTTATACATTTATAATCTCCCCCTCAATAAATGAGTAGTATTAATTATTGTTCTTTAAGAAATTAATCTTTTAATTATACATTGATCATTGTAAATTAACTTAATTTCTATATATCAACCTATTAGCAGAATATCTTCAAAAATAAGCTATTAACAAACACTGCTTTTCAATAAAGATATAGTCATTATATGTCATTAGATATAAGAATGTGAGAAAGATTATAAAAGATAATCAACTATACAATCAGAAGAAAATAAGCGAATTAGTAAGATATTTTAAAATAAATAGCTATAATTATCAATTTGAAGCTTGACCTATATAGAAACATAAGTTATAATTCTAATTGTGCCATAGGGGAGTAGCTCAATTGGTAGAGCACCGGACTCCAAATCCGGGTGCTGTGGGTTCAAGTCCTATCTCCCCTGCCACTATGCTGGTGTAGCTCAACTGGTAGAGCAGCTGACTTGTAATCAGCAGGTTGCGGGTTCAAGTCCCATCACCAGCTCCATCTAAAATTAAAAAATGTAAGGAAAATTTCGATGTCAAATCATTAAGATCGTCATATTTCAACTTCATAATTGCCTAAAAATTAATTTGCCGAGGTGGCGGAATAGGCAGACGCACCGGACTTAAAATCCGGTGGGATTTAACTCCCGTGTCGGTTCGAGTCCGACCCTCGGTACCACTTTATAATTGAAAATTTAAAAAATTAACAATAACTGAGCCGAAGCTCAGCTTTTTTATTTTTTATATAATTAACCTTTGATAAATTAGATATTTATAGTTACATTAAAAAAGACGCAGAAAATTCTGCGTCTTTTTTGTCTTTTTTAATGTATAAATTTACTAGCATATCTATCTAGCTCTTTATCTAAATCATCCTTGTCATTCTCTATTAATAATTCTAAAATATCACTACCAAAGCTCTTATCTACCCCATCTCTAACTATCAAGTCTAAACCTCCAATTACACTTTCAAAGAGATTAATCTTCTTATCTAACAGATTAATTATCTTCTCTTCAATTGTATTTTGGGTAGAGAGATTATAGATTAAAACATCCTTCTCTTGACCTAAGCGATGTACCCTACCTATTCTCTGCTCTACCTTCATTGGATTCCAAGGTAAATCATAATTAATGATAGTATTACAAAATTGTAAGTTAATACCTTGACCACCTGCCTCAGTACTGATTAAGACATCACCATTTTTCATAAATTGGCGTTTAGCCCATTCCTTCTGATTATCCCGCAATTTTCCACTAAATACAACAGGCTGATAACCTTTTTGATAAAGATGATAGCAGATATACTGTTGTGTTGCCCGATATTCAGTAAATATAATTGCCTTTCCATCAGTATCCTCTAAAATTTTCTCAACCATCTTCATCTTCTGATTCTCAGTAATTGAGATAGCTAATTCATACAACTCACATAATCTCTCCTTAATACCCTCATAGCTTTCTGATTTACACATCTTCTCTAAAGTTTTAGAGACCGCAAAGGAGCTACTACAGACCTCGCGCTGTAAAGTTAAGAGATGGAAGATACTCTTATTGGCACTGATACACTTCTTATACTCGGTCTTCACCAAATCCGTAATACCATCATAAAGTTCTTGCTCCTTCTCAGTTAGACTTAGAGGGATCAACTTAACCTTCCTATCGGTATAATATAAATCTATCTCTTCTCTTTGATTACGTATCATTACCTTAGATAAATCAGCCTGCAAATCATCTAAATTCTGGGCTGAATGCTTGTCCTTAACATAATTATCTTTAAAATCAGAGTAATTTCCAAATAAATCAGGCTTCAATAAAGCTACTAGGTTATATAGTTCTTTTAAATCATTTTGAATAGGAGTAGCTGTCAATAACAATAGATATTTGGAAGGAATCTTCTCAACAAACTTCCAATTTTGAGTCTTAGAGTTCTTCAAACGATGTGCCTCATCAACGATTACCATGTCAAAGCCCCGTTCATAAATATGATCACAATGGGGCTTTCGTTTAGCTTTATCAAGGGAAGAAATTATTACATCAAAATAATGCCATCCTTTACCTTTACGATTATTGAAACAATCAATTTGAAACTTATGGGTTAGCTCTTGCCACCATTGAAAGCCTAAAGAAGCAGGAGTTAAGACCAAACAGGTCTTTACATCACCTCTAACCATATACTCCTTTAATATCATCCCCGCCTCAATAGTCTTACCTAAACCAACCTCATCAGCTAAAATAGCTCTACCATTCATCTGATCAATCACCTTATTCACAGTCTCTATCTGATGGGGAAATAATCCCATCTCTCGCTCCTGCCAATAATCATCTAGTATATCTAAAGCCATTAAATTATCAGTATCTATTTGATTTGTTGCCATTTATCTCACCTCATATAAGTGCTATATATTCTGTATCATTTATTAGTTTAACCGAAGTAAATTAGTATAATTAAGATAATTTTATGAAAGGTAGGCTAATACTATTAAAATTTATAGTTTTTATCTTAATATCTGTTTATGAGTATATTGTGACACTTTCAGACCTCATCCCCCAGCCCCTTCTCCTATCCTTAGGAGAAGGGGAGCAAATCAAAAATAAATAACTGGTTCCCTCTTCTCAGAGGAGCAGAGGGTTAGGGTGAGGTGTGAGGTTTTGAACTTAACTTTTTACTGTACACCTTACACTGTAAACTCACACGAAAGTGTCGTATTATCTCTCTATTGAATCAACCACATTACTAAAATAACATATATCCAAAATAAAAATGTACCTTATAAGGTACATTTTTAAGATCACTCTTCTCTTTTCCATTCTCCTCCATCACTATCTAAAGTAAACCTCATCTTTCCTACATCTTCTTCACCATCGAGAATTTTATTGATGATACCATTTAAATTGTTCAAGGCTTTCTTTAACTCTTGTGGGGCATCACTCTCTAATTCTGCTATAATCTCTATCCCTTCATAAATAAAATTAAATTCAAAGCCTGGCATCCTTTTGTTCTCATCCTCAGAGATAAATATCTTCTTTAAATTATTCCAAACCTCTTTGCCTATCTCCTTTAGAAACCCACTAGTTATAGTACCTAAAATAAAACTGATAGTTGTCGGTAATATATCTATTTTCTCAATAAATTGAGCACTATTCTTATTATACCTATTATCCCATTCTATTAATTTATCATAAATCAATTTGGATAGATCAACCTTCTCTATATCAGTATCAACCTCTATCTCTATCAGATTCTCTTTAATTTAACTCACCCACTTTGCTTTTAGGTTAATAGCACTAGTGTTAGATAATATTAACACCAATCATCCCTCCAAAAGCAGAGATTAAGAACCCAATTATAACTCGCAAAAACAGGCTAAAAGAAAAAACAACTGGATTCCAAAGGCTACCTAGAAGGACTATTACCAACATATATGTCAATCCTACTAAACCTCCGTTAACCCATCCCTTTCCACCTGCAGAATAAGCTGCAACAATCCCCCCTATAAAGATAGCCAAATAATTTACTATAAATAAAATCCTACTAGCAGATTGATTAGCAACATTTGATAAACTAATAATCACCCCCAACACTAAACTACCTATTAACAATAAAATTAAACTGACTACCAATCCAAATAAAATACTACTTACTTTAATAACAGCACCTTCATTTTCAGATTGTGTCATAATAATCTCCTCCATAAGCCTTTTACTTTAAAATATTCATTTTAAAGCAATAAATATTACTACAAATTCCATTTTTTCAGCCTTTCTATCTCAGAATCTGCTGTTAAAGAGAATTTAACAGGAGTAATAGAGACCAAACCATCTTTAACTGTTGACACATCAGTATCAGCAGAGTTTCCTTCTTCTACCGCTTCTCCTGCTAACCAGTAGTATCTCTCTCCTCTAGGATCTATCCTCTGTTCAAAGGTATTTTTGTAACTTCTATTACCAAGCTTCGTAATTCTATATCTCCCATTACAATTTACTGGTACATTAACATTTAAGATAACATCATCAGAAACTTCTTCTTTTTGATACTTTTTAAGCAACCTAGAGATGAATTCTGCTGCATAAGAAAAATCCCATTTCTCATCAGTTACTAATGAGACTGCAATTGCTGGTATTCCCAATAGCAGTCCTTCTACAGCTGCTGAAACAGTCCCAGAATAGAGAACATCATAACCCATATTTGGACCAGCATTGATACCTGATATCACTAAATCAGGCTTTTCATCCAATAAAGACTCTATAGCAATTTTAACACAATCAGCAGGGGTTCCATCTATGGCTATACATTTTGATTTTATGTTAGCAAAGGTCATCTCCTTAGCTCTTAAAGGATGATGAATAGTTATAGCATGACCTGTTGCACTTCTCTCCCTATCTGGAGCTACAACAACTACCTCATGATTTTGTTCGAGCTCTTGGCATAATCTTTGAATACCTGGTGCAAAAATACCATCATCATTTGTCAATAATATTCTCATCTTATCTCCTCCTATATGAGTGTGAGTATTTAGACAGCTACTTTTTATTGTAAATTTTTCACATTTCTAATGATCACTCACACTATCTATTATTCCTCTCTAATATATTTAAATACTGCTTTTGGTCTCCCAATTAAGTAGCCAATAATACTCCCAATAATAACTGGTAAACTCAAATTCAAATTAAAAATCTCACTAACTATTACCATAGTAGCCAAAGGAATATTAGCAATAGATGATAATGTAGCCGATAACCCTATGATTACCAGTACAGGTAAGGGAATATTAGGAAAGATATAATATAATAAATTCCCCGTTAAAGCACCACTGATTAGGGCTGTATCAACAATAGCTGCACTGAACCCTCCTGCAATAATCACCATAGTAAGTAATATTTTAAATAGAACTAATACAATCATCCGCCCTTCCCTTAAGGGAGTAAAGAATAACTGATTAATACCTACAGTATTTATAAAAGATTCTACTTTAAATAATTCCATTATTATGAGGACTATACAACCTGCCATAAGGGGCTTTAAAAAGGATTTTATCTTTAATCTTTTAAAAAAATTATGTATAAAATCGAATATACTGATAAAACTTTGACCAATTATCCCACAGATTGATGCCACAAAAATCAATAAAAGTAATTCCTTTAAACTTGCTTCAGGTAGACCCAAGTCGATATTTAAGCCAGGTTGGGGTAAGAAAGCATGATAAAAATAATAACCAAAGCTACTCCCTAAGATAGCAGGAAATAAATCATTATAATCTAAAGAAGACTTATAAAGAATCTCACTAGCAAAGATTCCTCCCCCTAAGGGAGCACCTAACAGTGGACCTAAAGTAGCTGCAGCTCCACAGATACTTAAGACTCTATAATCCAATTGTGAATTAAATATCCTAACTTTAAAGTAATTAAATACCTTATTAATTACTATTGCCATGCTACTACCAATTAATAATAATGGTCCAACTAAGCCACCTATTCCTATTAGGCCTAAAGTTACACTAGTAGCAAAGAACTTACTTATTAGCAATCTAAGAGGTTTCTTTAAAGGAAACTCACTCTTAGTATACTTTATATATAAGTCTGTTCCTAACCCCTTAGCTCTAAAATCAAAATAACGAACTAATATTGCCATTATTAATGATCCTATTATTGGAGCTAAATAATATCTGTTATAAATCAAGTCATTTAGATGAACTATCCCTTTCTTCAATATCAATACAAATATTGCTCCAAGAAATCCTAACAATAAATTAATTATTAGCCACTTTATAATATAAAAGCCTATCTTCTTATAAAAATCATCAAAAGACATCAGAACAATTACACTCCTTAATTAAATAATACCAAAGAATTTTTTAAAAGTTTAGGGGAGAACTAGTACGATTACTCTAATTGTATTATTCTTTTCAATTAATTACAATAATAATCTAAAAAGTACTAATGAAGATATAATAAAAGCTTCTATCTATATTAAATGATTTTAATCAATTTAAGAATATTTAAAATAACAACTTTAATCGTAATAAGGTCTAAGAGCTACTAATTAAAAGTAAAATCGATTATTAATATTGTAATTTTAAATAATCGATAAATATATCATTTTAAAGTATTGACATTCACCTCAAATTAATATAAAATTATCTTCGTTGGTGAGGAAAATATCGGAGCATGGCGCAGTTTGGTAGCGCACCTGGTTTGGGACCAGGGGGTCGCAGGTTCAAATCCTGCTGCTCCGACCAATGTTAATTGCTTTATTCTGCGGGAGTAGCTCAGTTGGCTAGAGCACCAGCCTTCCAAGCTGGGTGTCGCCAGTTCGAATCTGGTTTCCCGCTCCACTTAAAATTTTTAATTTTAAAGCAAAAGGAAATTTTCAGTACTTGACCATCGAGGTCAGCGCATCTAAAACTTTGATTTAAAGATGTAAGGATATTTTCGATACTAGGTAGGGCATCAAGCCCGTCGCACTAAAATAAACTTTGACGATCTACAATTGACAATTTACAGTTAAGTTTTTAAAATATTTTATATCTTTAACTGTACACTACACACTATCAACTATAAACACGGACCTGTAGCTCAGTTGGTCAGAGCAATCGGCTCATAACCGATTGGTCGGGGGTTCAAATCCCTCCAGGTCCACCAAAAAATAATAGATAAAAAAGACCTGGCAAATGACCAGGATTTTTTTATATCTATTATTGGATAAAATTGGTCTTCCAAATAAAATAGAGTAAAGAGACAATTATCATATTCCAGACTCCATGGGCTAATATACAAGAATAAAGTGATTTAACCCTTTCATAGATAATTGCTAAAATTACTCCACCTAAAAATGTTGGCAAAAAAAGCCAAATGCTCGCATGTGCTAAAGCAAAAAATAAAGCACTTAATAAGATTCCTTTCCATTTTCCCAACTTACTTTTACAGTAAGGGTATATAAATCCTCTAAAAAAGATTTCCTCAGTAACTGGAGCTACTATTACAATTAAAAAACTATTTAAAAAGAATAATAGATTGCTATCTGATTCTAGTAAATTCTGGATAACCTGTTGAGCAGGAGGTTTTAGTCCCCAAAAATTATCAATAATAAGATAGATGAGATTATTCAACAAGGTTATCATCAAGCAGATAAGTATTCCACCTATAATTCCATATTTAAAGATTCTTCCCAAATCATTTGAGTGAAATCCTACCTCTTTTAAAGATAATCTATATTTTAACTTTATAACTGATAGAGTTAAACCACCTAATAACATAGCTTGAACAAAATTCAAGACTAAAATTCTAATGGATAATATAAAATCACTAATAACTAGATAACCAATCACTGATTCTATAATTAAAAAGATTAAAGATGTAAGTGTAAAGGTTAAAATCAATACCAGAATAATATCATATAAATTCCAAGCAGTACTCTCTCTTTCCATGATATCTACCATAAAATAACCGCCTTTCTTATAATGTAACAATAGGTCCCTTAATTTTAAAATTTTTGTCACAAATAATTAAAAAATTATAACTAGATTAGAAGTGATTAATCCTTATTAGAGATTTTATTCCACAAGATTACCTATTATTACTTAAATCAGCAAGCACGGTTTACATATATTAATAATCAAGAGATAGCACCTTAAAATTTAATAGATATTACTATACACTAGCTCTAACTAATATATAAATAAGGTTGAAGATTATCAACCTCATTATACCAACACTATAAAGATTACCTATTAATCTATAGAGAACCGTTTAACTATAACTTCCCCCTTAGAACCAAAGGGACCCATAACCTTGCCATCTTTTATTACCTTAATACCAGCAGCATTTCCCATCTTCAACTCAATCTTCTGACCAGAAAATAATTTTCTATTATTAGCAGCAACGATACCTTTAAAGACAACCTTACCATCTACCTCGACTGAGTACCAACTTTCATCTATTGTTTCAACCTCAATATTTATCTCATTAGCTGCAACTTCTTGATTATTTAGTTCTTCACTATCTTCCTTATTTACTTCAGTTTTTTCAGCCCTATTCTCATTAATCTCTTCTATAGTACCCTTTCGATTTTCCTTTGTTTTTTCGCTTTCTTTTACTTCTTCTTCAACTTTCTTACTAGCTGATAGTACAACCCCTTCTTTTACCTGAGCTGTTTCGATAGAAGGAGAACTATTAGCCATTCTACCAGAATCATCAATCAGACCATATAATTTAAATCCTGCAAAGGCAAGTAGTCCAATAACCAATAAACCGATTCCAACTAAACAACTAATCAATACAGCATTTTGATGCTCATCAAAAGAGTTTGATATCTTCTCTTTAAAAGATTCTTTTTTTACTATCTCTTCTTCAACTAATTCAGGCTCTTGTAATTTCTTGTAGGCCTCTAATACCTCTTTAGTATCCAAGCCCAAATAAGCTGAATAAACCTTCAAAAAACCTCTTAAATAAACCTCTGCTTCAATATACTCAAAATTTCCTTCTTCAATAGCCCTTAAATAATCTACTCTAATCCTAGTTTCTTCTTCAGCCTGCTTTAAACTAACACCTAACTCTTCTCTTCTCTCTTTGAACCTTGTCAAAATTTCTATCATGAAAAGTTCTCCCTCCTTTACAGTCATTTTAACATTTCGACATCTTAAGCTTAAATCCCTTTAAATTAGTGAAATTATAATATTAACTTTCAATAAAGCCTATAATTACCATCCTGTTATGTATTTTGTATAGAAATTTAAAGAGAAACTATAACTGATATTGGGAGTTTTTCATCCTAACTCTAGGAAATAATAAGTCTATTTGTAATTTATTATCTATAAGTATATCATGCTTAAAATTAATATAATAAAAGAAGCTCTAGCTAGAGCTTCTTTTACTGAGTCTGTTAATGAATATCCTAAAAACCAGCGATAAGCCATATTTACTTTTATATCTTTTACTAGTTGTCTTTCAGAACGAATCCCATATAAATAACCTATAAAAAGCATCTTAAATAAAATAGTAGGGTCAATACATAGTCTTCCATTATCATGACAGTATAGGTCTTTAGTTATATCAGTAATAAAAGTAAAATCTATATATATCTATCTATTTGTCTTAGAAGATGATCTTCTGGAACTAGCTGTTCTATTGTTACAAATTCATATTGTTGTTGTTTTTTCTCTTGAGATACAAACATAATTCTATTTCTCTTTTTAGATATATTGTCAATTATATTATACCATAAATAGAAAAGGCTGTTGACAATAACTTTGTCAACAGCCTGAGACTCCTTTATATAAAGGAGTCTTTTAAAAGAAGTCTAATTAATAGTATTTATTAAATTACATAAACAAAAGAGCCAACTTCTCTGTTGGCTCTAAAAAATAATAATTATCTTTTACCCTTTTCAAAAGGCTCTCCACTAGCTGCTGGAGGAGTTGCTCTACCAATAACTCCTGCCAATGCAATTACTGTTAAGATATAAGGAATCGTCTGTACAAATTCACCAGGAATACCAATTGCCTCTATCCCTTGTAATCTAATCTCAATAGCTTGGAAGAAACCAAATAATAAACTTGCTCCCATAGCACCAAAAGGATACCATTTACCAAAGATTAAAGCTGCTAAAGCAATAAAGCCACGTCCAGCAGTCATTCCTTCTCTAAAAACACTCAGTACCCCTATTGATAAGTGAGCACCAGCAAAGCCTGCTAACATCCCACTTAAGATTACACAGACATATCTAATCTTCTCCACATCAATCCCCACAGAATCAGCAGCATGAGGATGCTCTCCTACAGCCCTTACTCGTAAGCCAAAAGGTGTATAGAATAAGACATAATGAGAGATAGCCACTATCAATAATCCTAAATAAACAGTAGGTTTAAAAGTTCCCCAATAAGGCAAAGCCTTTACAGAAGGTGAAGTTCCTGATGTATTAAATAAAATATTCAATAAAAAAACGGTTCCACCAGCAGCCAACAGGTTCAAAGCTACTCCACTAACAACCTGATTAGCATGATATCTAATACTGACTATAGCATGAATTAAAGCAAATAAACCACCAAAGATTACTGCCCCTATCAGCCCAAACCAAGCATTTCCTGTAAAATAACTAACAACCACCGCTATAAAGGCTCCAGCTAACATCATCCCCTCTAAGGCAATATTAACTACACCAGATCTTTCAGAAAACATACCACCAATAGCGGCTACCATCAAAGGAATTGCCATTCTTAAAGTAGAGCTGAAGGTCTCTAGATTAAAAATCTGTTGAAAGATTTCCATTATTAACCCTTCCTCCCTTCTGGTTTAAGTGCTAATACTCTTCTAAATAATAGATCAGCAGCTACAAATAAGATGATAACTGCTTGTAAGATAGTTACTAAATCGACAGGAACCCCTGCCAACATATTCATATAATCCTGTCCATTGGACAATGCTCCAAATAATAGAGCTGCAAAAAATACACCTAAAGGATGGTTACGACCTAATAACGCTACAGCAATACCAGTAAATCCATATTCAGCAGAGAATCCATTCCGATAATTATGGAATAGCCCCATAGCCCTCTCTGCTCCTCCCAATCCTGCTAAAGCACCACTGATTAACATAGCTAAAATTATATTACGGGCAGCACTGATCCCCCCATATTCTGCAGCATCAGGGCTGATACCCACTGCTCTAATCTCATATCCAATAGTAGTCTTCCACAATAAATAGTAAATTACAAATAAAACAATTATTCCAATAATAAAACCTATATTAAGGTATGAATATATACCCAAAACATTAGAGAATCTCCATAAGTAAGCACTAGATTCTATATTAGGGGTTTGAATACTACCTGGCTTAGCCAATACCTTCAAGCTAAAATATGCAACTAAACTATAAGAGATATAATTGAACATAATTGTTGTAATTACCTCATGTACCCCTAACTTTGCCTTCAAAATAGCAGGAATAGCCACCCATAAAGCCCCTGCTATCATCGCTACTAATAAGGTCAAGGGTAGATGGATAACCATTGGAATCCCTTTAAAAGTACCTATCCAAGCTGCTGTCAAACCACCTACTAATAGCTGCCCTTCTCCACCGATATTAAAGAGTCCACACCTAAATGCAAAGGCTACAGCCAACCCTGTAAAAATCAAAGGAGTAGCTGCTAGTAATGTATCTGCTATACTATTTAAACCTCCAAAAGCACCTTGAAGTAAAGCAGAATAGGTTGCTACTGGATCATAACCAGAAGCCATTACTATAAGTGCACCTATTATAAAAGATGATAAGATAGCTAGTAGTGGAATTGATATCTCTTTTAATAAATTTTTGAAATTAATATCCTCTGCCATATAAATTCCTCCTTATCTTCTTTAAAATCCTTCTAAAGCTACTAGATAACAACTAATAAATTTAATGTTCAACAACTGATCCTGCCATCAGAAGCCCTAACTTCTCTTCTGTAGCTTCCTTAGCATCTAAAATATCTACGATTTTTCCCTCATACATAACAGCAATCCTATCACTTAGTGACATAATTTCTGATAACTCAGCCGATATTAACAAAACTGCCTTCCCTTGATCTCTCTGCTCTATAATTCTCTTATGGATAAACTCGATTGCTCCAATATCTACACCACGAGTTGGCTGTGATGCAATTAAAAACTCTGGGCCCATATCAAATTCTCGAGCAATGATTATTTTCTGTTGATTTCCTCCAGATAAAGAACGGGCTAATATCTCTTTATTCCTTGGACGGATATCATAATCTGGAATCAACTTTTGGGCATGCTCTGCCATTGAATTAAAGTCTAAATTAATCCCCTTGGCAAAAGGCTCTTTATAATGATAACCTAAGATTAAATTATCTTCGATTGAATAGTCTAATACTAGTCCATGCTTATGCCTATCTTCTGGAACATGGGCAACTTTAGCCTCTTTAATCTTACGGGCTGATTTATTTAATAGATTCTCCCTTTCCAACTTAAAAACACCTGAATCTGCAGTTCTCAATCCAGTCAACACCTCAACTAATTCTGTCTGTCCATTCCCTTCTACTCCTGCAATTCCAAGAATCTCACCTTCTCTAATTTCAAAGGATATATTATCTAAAGCTAACATTCCTATAGCATTACTTGCCTTTAAATCTCTAACCTCTACCTTTGTACCACCAAATTTAGCAGGCTCTTTTTCCACTTCTAAAATAACCTTACGTCCTACCATCATCTCAGCCAATTCAGTCTCTGAAGTATCAGCAGTATTTACTGTACCAATAGATTTTCCTTTTCTCAAAACGGTTATCCTATCAGATACTGTTAAAACTTCTTTTAACTTATGGGTAATAAAGATGATAGATTTACCTTGTTCTGTTAAGGTATCCATAATCTTATATAGCCCTCTTACCTCTTGAGGAGTCAATACTGCTGTAGGCTCGTCCAAAATCAAGACTTCAGCATCTCGATATAAAGCCTTTAGAATCTCAACCCTCTGCTGCATTCCCACTGGAATATCTTTGATCTTAGCATTAGGATCTACATCCAAGCCATACTCATCTGATAAGCTTTTAATCTTATCGATAGCTTTGGATAAAATCAGCCTCCCCCTACCATTGCTAGGCTCAGAACCTAGAACGATATTTTCGGCAACAGTCAAAGTATGAACCAACATAAAATGTTGATGCACCATACCAATTCCTAAATCAATAGCATCATTGGGACCATCAATCTTTAACTCTTCTCCTTTATAGAATATCTTCCCTTTGGTGGGTTGGTAAATTCCAAATAAAACACTCATTAAGGTAGATTTACCTGCACCATTCTCACCAACTAGAGCATGAATCTCCCCTTTTTTTAAATCTAGATTGACATTATCATTTGCCAATACTCCAGGAAACTCTTTAGTAATACCTCTCATCTCTAAGATTGTATCCATTGAAATCCTCCTTTCATAATTAGAATAATTGCTAGGTGAAAGCACCTAGCAATTATTCTATACTAAATTTTTATTATTGAGTTTGATCATAATAGTTAGGTACATCAATTTCACCAGCAATAATCTTCTCTTTAATATCTTCAATCTTCTCTTTAACATCTACTGGAATCTTAGCTTTTAACGCCTCAATCTTAGCTACATCCTCAGTTGTAATATCTCCTGCTTCTTGAGCAGCTTTAACAGTAACTCCTGCTTCTGTTAATGGAGTCAAAGCAACACCTTTCTCTTCTAAACCATATTCTTTAAGCCCAGCTTCAAAGTTACCTTCTTTTATAGCTGTAACTGTTGCAAATACAGCATTATCTACTCTTTTTTGTACACTTGTTAGAATATAACCTGGTTGATTCCAATCTTGATCAGAGTCAACACCAATTGCGTAACTTCCTGTTTGAGCAGCAGCTTCAAATAATCCTATACCTGTTCCACCTGCAGCATGATAGATGATATCAGCTCCTGCATTATATTGAGCTAATGAAATCTCTTTACCCTTTGCAGGATCATTAAATGCTGAAGGGTCACTACCGGTATAGTTGACCCTAACCTTTACATCAGTTCCCTCTGTTTCATTGATATAATCTACTCCAGAGGTATAACCCAATTCAAATTTATGGATTAATGGTACATCCATTCCCCCTAAGAAACCAACAATCTCCTTAGCATTAATTCCTTCAATCTCTTCATGAGTAGTCAACAATGCAGCTAAAGCTCCTGCCAAAAATGACCCTTCATGCTCTTTAAATGTTAAAGAGGCTACATTGGGATTATCTACAACATCATCAATGATAGCAAATTTAGTATCAGCAAACTCTTTAGATACTGTATCTACAGCATCCTTTTGCATAAATCCTACACCAATAACTAAATCATAGCCCTGTTGAGCTAAGAATCTCAAACCTTTCTCAGCAGCTGCTACCTCCTTAGGTTCAATGTACTTGTAATCAGCAATTAAACCTTCCTCTTTAGCTCTATCTAGCCCACGTAAAGCAGAATCATTAAAAGACTTATCCCCTTTACCACCACTAGATAATACAATACCAACTTTTAAATCACTAGCAGCTTTTTGACCATCTTGTGCTTGTTGATTATTCTCTTGTGGAGCTTGCTGTCCACCACCAGCACATCCAACAAGTAAAGCAAGTGCTAATAGTAATGATAAGAATATTAAATTTTTTTTAGACATTAAATCTACCCCCTAAAATTTTAATTTATAGTTAAGTCCAAATTTAAGTAGTAAGCTTGAAAATAGCTACCTTAAACTAAAACTTAGACTTAAGCTCATTATCCTCTATTTCTCAAAACATGGAATTCAAACTTATCACTTCTAAAATAGTTTTTGGAATATAGTACTGGATTATCTCTATCATCATAGTGCATCTGTTTTAATAATAGAATCGGATCTCCTATATTTAAATTTAACTTGGCAACTAAACTTTTGTCAGCTATTACTGGAACAATATCAGCAACAGCATAACTAATATATATATTAGATTCTTCTTGCAAGAAGCTAAGTAGAGATATATTAATATCATCTTCAGTTATATTATTAGGCACTAACCTTTGAGGTAAATAATCTTCGCAGTATGCTACCGGTTCATCATCAGCCGTTCTAGTTCTATGTAAAATAACCATCTTGTCATTTTTATTTAATTCAAACTCTTTGTTCAAATCTTCAACCTGCTGATTCATTTTCAATTCTAAATCAACGGTTCCTGCTTTAAGCCCCATAGCTTCGATAGTTTGGGTAATACTATTAAGCTCTTCAATACCACTTTTAAAAAGAGCCAATTTTTCAGTAATGAAGGTACCTATACCCTGTTGGCGATTGACCTTAACCTCTTTTTCTAAAACTCTTAAAGCCTCTCTTAAAGTAGCACGGCTAACACCAAAACTTTCCGATAACTTTGCTTCTGAAGGTAAGCGATCCCCTGGCTTATATTTCCCATTTTCAATCTTTTCATCAATCTTCTCTTTAACTAACATATATAAAGGTCTAGAATCTTTCTTTATTAAGCTCATTTAATCAACTCCTTAAGCTGGAATAATCTCAATTATTACTTACCAGAAGATGGATAGACGTCTAACAACTCTATCCATTCTAACATCATTTTAACATAGGTTCAATTAAAACTTCTAATAAATACTAAAATCTAATTTAACAAATTAATAGACTAACTATTTATATAATTTTACAACAAAAGAAAAAACCCTTTTTAAAAATTAAATTTATCATATTATTATAGACTTTTATATTTTTTTAATAAATCTATAAATTAAAATATTATACTCAATATATATTATATCTTCTTTAGTAAAATTATATCATTAGATTCAAAAACTTATATAATAGTATAACATAGTACAATTTCATTTCTTAAAATCAACAAGAACCTACACTTAACGGAAATTTTCCTTAAACATGTAGGTCCTTATAATATACTTGAATTATTTATCTGCTTTATATGTTTATAACCATAGCTATATATTCTAGTTTAGTTCTTATTAAGTATCTGCTCCAGATCTTCCTCTTCAACTAATACTTCTCTAGCCTTACTCCCCTGATGTTCTCCTACTATATTATCCTTTTCCATTCTATCAATCATTCTAGCTGCTCGATTATAACCAATTCTCAACTTTCTCTGTAACATCGAGATAGAAGCGCGATGCTTAACTACCAGTTCAACTGCCTTCTCATACAACTCATCCCTATCATCTTCAAGCTCAATCTCTACATTCTTCTCCTTAATTTTAGCTATCTTTTCAGCATATTCTGGCTTCTTCTGATCTCTAACAAAACTAACAACCTGTTGTAATTCTTTGTCAGAAATAAAAGCACCTTGTAATCTTTTAGGTTGATTAGAACCTACTGGAGAGAACAACATATCACCTTTTCCTAGCAGTTTCTCTGCTCCACCTGTATCTAAGATGGTTCTAGAATCAGCTTGTGAGGATAAGGAGAAGGAGACCCTTGTTGGAATATTAGCTTTAATTAGGCCAGTGATTACATCTACTGAAGGTCTTTGAGTAGCAAGAATTAAGTGAATCCCTGCTGCCCTAGCCTTCTGAGCCAAACGGCAGATTGCTTCCTCTACCTCTTTGGCTGCAACCATCATCAAATCAGCTAACTCATCTATGATTACTACCACATAAGGTAAGGGATCACTTCCTTCTGAACTAATCTTTCTATTATAGCTATCAAGCCCTCTAGCTCCACTACCTGCAAATAACTCATAACGATTCTCCATCTCTTGAACCACCCAACGTAGTGCTGTAGCAGCCTTCTTAGCATCATTGATTACTGGAGCTACTAGATGGGGTATCTGCTGATAAGCAGCAAACTCTACCATCTTAGGATCTATTAACATAAACTTAACCTCATCAGGTGTAGCCTTATAAAGGATACTATTGATAACACAGTTAACAAAGACACTTTTACCAGACCCTGTGGAACCAGCTACCAACATATGGGGCATATCCCCTAAGTCAGCTACTAATGTTCTACCACTGATATCCTTACCCAAAGCCATAGTCAGCTTAGATTCTGCATTTTGAAATTCTTCAGACTCTAACATCTCCCGAATAGATACCATTGCTTTACTCTCATTTGGAATCTCAATTCCTATAGCAGCTTTGCCAGGAATAGGAGCTTCTATCCTAACATCAGGAGCTGCTAAAGATAAAGCAATATCATCAGCCAAACCTAATATCTTACTGACCTTAACCCCTGGAGCAGGCTGAAGTTCATAACGGGTAATAGTTGGACCATAGCTAACATTCTTAATTTGAGCTCTAACACCAAAGCTATCTAAAGTCTCCTGTAAGATATCTGCTTTATTATTAAATTGAACAGAACTATTATCTACTTCATTTAATAAATCTAAAGGTGGTAGAGAATAGTAGCTAGAGTCTAAATTCTGTTCTAATTGATTATTTTCTAGTTTCTTATTAATCCTCTTACGTGGTGGATTCTTCTCATCTCTAACAACCTGCTCTTTACTATTATCCTCTTTTTTAACACCAACAGCAGCTGCCACCTCTTTGGTAGCTGCCTTAAATTCTTCTTCTGCTTTCTCTTCAATTTCTTTTTTACTTTCATCCTTCTTACTGAAAGCTTCCCGCTTATCAATCACCCTTGGAGTAGTCTTATCTTGGTATATTATCTCTTTTTTGATGGACTTTTCATCATTTTTCCCTTCTCCACTAACTTTCTTGTTCTTCTTAAATTTCAAGAAACTAAAGAGACCTTTAAGAGAGGTCCGACCTTTCTCTAGCTTGTCCCCATTCTTAGCTTCTTGCTCTTTTGCCTTTCTTTCTGCCTTTTTCTTAGCTTTCTTTTCAGCTTTAGCTTTAACCTTCTCTTTCTTTTTAGCAAAAAATCCAATAAAGCTCTGATACAAGTTTTTAGCCTTAACTAAAATATTAACTAAGAATATATCTGACATTAACAGTACTCCAATCAAAGTTAAAGCTGCTAAAATAACATATGTACCATATTCTGCAAAGCACTTTCTAAATATATATAGAATTACCCCACCTACTAACCCTCCACCTTTGCCTTCTAAAGCTGCTTCAAATTCCAAAGGATGCTCTACTTGTATATGAAGTAGTGTTTGAACAACTAGTAAGATAATTATAGTACCAATAGTTCTAGGGGTAAATTTAATCTTAGCCTTACTTCGATAAATCATAGTTATCCCTAAAAAGACTAAAAGTATAGGAAAACCATAAATCCCCTTTCCAATAATATACTTTAATCCTTTATTAAATATATTACCTATTAACCCTGTATCCTTAGAAGAGAAACTAATCCAATTTAAAAAAGCCATTGCGATTAAAAATATTCCAACAAATTCATACTTTCTTTTAGATAAAATCTCTTTTAAAGTATCCTTCATTACTCTTCACCTCTGCTAATTAATTCTCTCTACTTTAGGAATCTCCTCCTTAATATTATTAGAATTGGGCAGGTTTATCAAATTAAATAGGTAATTTAAGTTTAAACTTAGAATTTATACTCTCCTAAAATTTGAATTCTATAACAGTATAAATTTGAAAAT
Source organism: Orenia metallireducens (assembly GCF_001693735.1). GTDB lineage: Bacteria > Bacillota > Halanaerobiia > Halobacteroidales > Halobacteroidaceae > Orenia > Orenia metallireducens. Next base: position 395,333 of record NZ_LWDV01000008.1, on the reverse strand, counting down.
CATTACAATACAACCTTTCACATTAGAAAAATAAGATTACACTTAACCCTAAAATCCAACAATAATAAGCAAATATACTTAGCTTCTCTTGGTTAATCAATTTTAGTAACAATTTAATTGAAAAGTATCCAGCAATAACAGAGGATATAGTTCCTATAACCAATTCTATTACTGTAACATTAACTAAGCCTACAGTAGCTAAATCCTTTAGCTGTAATAAAGTAGCTCCTCCAATTACTGGTACGGATAATAAGAAGGAGTATTTAGCAGCTAGCTTTCTATCAAGCCCCTTAAATAAACCTGCAACTATAGTAGATCCTGAACGCGAGATCCCTGGAATAATAGCAAAAGCCTGTGCAAAACCAACAACCCAAGCATCACTCATCTTCAAGTCCTTTAAATATCTTGTCTCTTTACCAACTCTATCAGAGAGCCATAATAATGTACCAGTTACCAATAATGCAAAGCCGACCACCCTTAAGGTAGCAAACAACTGCTCAAAAACATCTTCAAATAAGATTCCAATTACTCCAGCAGGTATTGAACCTAAGATTACATAAAGGGTTAACTTCCTATACTCAGGCTTTAAAGTAATCATTCCCACGATATCATCCCAATAAACGATTGCCACCGCCAATAAAGTACCAAAATGTAAGAAGACATCAAGAGTTAACCCCTCTTGAATATCTAAAAAATGTTGAAAGATAACTAAATGCCCAGAACTACTGATAGGTAAAAACTCTGTTACCCCTTGTACTATACCTAAAATAATAACTTTAAATAAATTCATTAATCTTCCTCCTTTTAAATTCAGTAATGAGTAACTAGTGACGAGTAAAAATTAACAATCATTATTGATTTTCTTCCTCCAAGTCCTTTGGACTCTTTGTGAGGAGAAATAAAGTTTCATATTTTTGAGAAACTTTATAATCACGGAGAGTTTAACTTTAAACTCGAAGGGGAAAAATTCCCAACGGAATTTTTCCTATCCACTACTTACTGTTCTGATAAACTTGATAAATATCCCTCTAAATGGTAAGACAATCAAAGTGTTGAATAGATTAAACACTGTATGTGCATTAGCAATCTGCCTTGCCAACTCTTCACTGGTCAAAGAGATAACCTCTATAAAAAGTGATAATATCGGTAGAACAGCAATTACTCCAAAGATATTGAATAGGATATGTGCCCATGCCGTCTGTTTAGCCACCTTAGAGCTTCCTATAGCTGCTATAAAGGCAGTGATACATGTTCCTATATTACTACCTAATGCCAAAGTTATAGCTAAAGCCAAGTCAACCATCCCCGCTTTAGCCAAAACTACAACAATTCCTGTTAAGGCACTACTACTTTGAATAATAGCTGTAACAATAACACCTATCAAAATACCCAATAAAGGCCTTGCTCCTAGATAAGTCATAGTCTTAATAAATATATCCAAGTCCTGTATATTAACTATCATATTACTTAAAATCTCTAATCCAATAAATAGGATACTAAAACCAAGCAATCCCCTTCCTATGTACATTAGTCTTCTATTTTTTTTCAAATAATAGAACAAATAAAATATTATTCCTAAAGTTATAATAACCCATAAGTACTCTTCTAACCTAAAAGAAATCAATTGTACAGTCACAGTAGTTCCAATATTAGCACCCATAATCACTCCAAAGGCTTGCTCAAGGGTTAATAAGTTGGCATTGACTAGACTGATAATAATCACTGTAGTAGCACTGCTACTTTGGATAATCATAGTAACCATAATACCTGTTAAGATACTACTAATAATATTATTAGTAAGAGTCTTTAAAAGATACTCTAATCTCTGTCCTGAAGCTTTATAAAAGCCATCTTTAACTCCTTCCATCCCTAACAGAAATAAAGCTAAGCCCAAAACCAGCTTTCCAATCAGGATAATTACCATTGATACTTGCTCTCCTCCTTTTATCACTCCTTTCTAAATTAATATACATTTCAATCTTATATTATAACATAGATTAAATAGCAAAGACAGTAAATTAACTTAAGACAAAAATTTTGATATTATCTTTGAATACTCCATTGCAGATAAGGTAATACTAAATTTTGAACTAATATGAATCAGAAAGGTTGTATTATGGATAAAGTACTAGACTTTAAGCAGTTACAGGAAAAAGGACGAGTATCTAACCTTCAAATTACATTACTTATTATTACCCTTGTTATAGCTACAGCCGATGTCTTACTTCCTTCCTTTGTAGCTCAACAAGCACAGCAGGATTCTTGGATTTCTGTGATTGTAGGAACTATTAGTGGATTAATATTTATTAACTTCTTTTTAGTATTAGGACTTAAGCACTCTGATAAAACCATAGTCCAATATGCTTGCGATATCTTAGGAAAACCCTTAGGTAAAATAGTTGGCTTTATGTACATATATTTCTTCTTTTTTAATACTGTTATAACAGCAAGAGAGTTGCAAGAAATCCTAGGTCTCTTCTTCAATATCGAGACCTCTATCTTTAATATTCTTATTATAATACTAGCAGCCTATAGTCTCTATGGAGGTTTAGAGGTTATTGCACGATTAAATAATATGCTTTTACCTCTAGGTATGTTAACTCTAGTATTTATTGGTCTTCTTAATATACCTAAAATGAATTTTAGTTATTTTCTACCAATATTATCTGAAGGTATAGTTCCTCCTTTAAGAGGTGCTTTATTAATTCAAACATGGCTCCTAAAATCAATTGTACTTCTTCAACTGATTCCTTTTATAAGAAAGAAAGAAAAACTACACAGAAATATCTCTATAGCAACAATTATGTTGGGAAATGGTTTAATGGTTGGGGTACTGCTTATTGCTATTTTTGGTCCTTTGACAGAACATATGATATTTCCTGCTTTGGGATATGTTCGATTAATCAGCTTTGGTAAATATATAGAACATATCGATGCCCTTATCATGCTAATCTGGCTTGCAGGAATCTTTATTAATATTGCTATTTATTATTATGCTGCTGTATTAGGTCTAGCTCAACTGTTATCTTTAAAAACATATAAACCTATGATTAGTCCAGTAGGCATCTTAATTATCTGTTTTTCAATTATTATTGCTAAAAATCAAACAGAACTTCTTGACTTTATCCATTATATCTATCCCTTTTATATCTCTACAATAGCAATTGTAATTCCAACTATACTACTTTTGGTATCTATAATAAAGAATAAACATAAGAGAGATGAGGTGAATGATTAATGGAATATAGTTTTTTTTATGGTTCTATTGTTGTACTATGGACAATTTTAGGTGTTTGTATGTATTTTAAAACTATTAAACTAAAACATCTAATCATTGGTATTACCACTATAGCTTATTCTCTTCTCTATGAAGTACTCTTAGGAGAATATTTAGATCTTTATTATTATATTAAAGATAAAGAATCTATACTATATACTCTTTTAGCAGGAATTTTAGTTTATCCTATATTAAATATCATTTATACCCTTTTCCTTCCCAAAAAAACAAGACCTGTATTAATTTATACAGGTCTATGGATTATAGCAATGCTCATCTTTGAATATTTAAGTTTATTAACCAAGACAGTTGTATTTACAGGATGGAGAATGATTCCTTGGTCTCCTTTAACCTATATGGTTAATTATCTATGGATATATCTATTTTATAGATATTTGGAAAAGCGAATAGTATCTTAACCATCTTCAATACTATTTTTATTATTTATCGACTTCAACTTTTCCATTAACTTTATAGCAACTGCCCCTGTTTTAGTAACATTAAGAGGACTATAATAAGTTAAGTGCTTAATCCCTGGTAAACCAATCATAGAAATAAGGTTATCTAATTCTTTATTATCCAACTTATTATAGGCTTCTCTAAATTTTTTCAATTCAAAGTTCTTTTTAATAATATGTTTTATCTGCTTCTCATAACTATACCCCTTAACAATAGTTCTAGCAGCTGCCACTCCCATTCTTATAGCATTTAGCATTCCAAAACCTAAAAAAGGGTCTATGCCACCTGCTGCAGCACCAGCAAAAATCATATTTTTATAAGTTCTAGGATAGGCTATCCCCAAATTATGCTTCAATTTATACTCCTCAACTATCTTATACTTTATATTCTCTCTAAATAAAAATGCTTCCCAATAATGATCAGCCTCCTTCTCATTAACATCTGTAATTATATGTGTTAAAGAAGCCTTTTTGTCATTAAAAGGGGTCAAATATGCATAACCATCTTTACAGTAATCTTTATCCAACCATACAATTAAAGTATTTGGATCAAAATCCCCTATAACTGTCGCTCCTCTTACATAAGAATTCACTAATTCCTGCCAGCAACCTAACTCTTTTGTATAAATAGGGTTTCCTGTGCTTATAACAACATAGTCATACTCTTTAGAAAGAAGTTCATAATCCCCTATTTCATTAAATACTACCTTAGTATTATTTAATTGTGAATATAACTGATAGTTTAGAGAATCTTTATCTTGATCAGATTTATAAAGATACCCTAAATTACCTTTTATAGTTGTTGTCTTGTGTGGTGCTATATGAACTACTTTATTAAGGGTATTTAAAGGCTTAATCTTTATATCAAAATTATTATTCAAATAGGCCATAGGATTTTTTATGGGACGATCCATTATTTCCATGCTTACAATAACATGGGCCCACTGTTCTCCAATATAACCCTTCCTTTCATAAATTACAGGCTTTATACCATGTCGTTCTAACTCATGGGCACAAGCAAGTCCTGCTTTACCTGCTCCAATAATAGCAACCTTCATCTTTTATCCTCCAAATTTGTCTAATATTTTAAACCACATCAATACAAATATCCCTACTATAATAATTAAAAAGCTATAGAGAATTAAATTCATCAACTAGACTCTCCTTTTTTATCTAGTACAACAATAGTAAACCAACTCAAAATAGCCATTGCACAAGTATTTATTATTAAACTTTCGGTATAATGCCAATCTATATATACAAGAACTTTCCTTGCAAGAACTAAAAGCTCAAAAATAGAGTAAAAACTACTAAGCACAATCACATTTATCACTCTCATCCATCGTTTTGTAGGGTGAAACTGAGCCATGAAAATCCCAATGACTAGTACTGGACCCATAACAAAGAAGGCTGAGGAACCAAATACCCATAAGACCCCACGGTTAATTTTATACCAGCCATGGTTCATTGCCTGAGTATCTATAGCTAATTGTAAGGCAACTGCCACTATACCACACCAAAGATTAGTTTTTAGCTCTTTCCAGTCAACAAGTAGAAAGAATAACAACCAACTTGCAACAAAGATAATAACCCACTCCATATAATATCCCTCCAACTAACAAACAAAAATAAAAATTATAATCCATAATAGAATAAACCTTAAAAATTACTGTGTTTAGGAAAAACTTTTGAAATAATCCCTGAAGGTGCTTCTATCTTCTCTATCTTCTCTTGTAGTTTTACAATAGATCTCATCTCATCATCTCTTAATTGGGTAAGAACTGCTCTTACCTCTGGATTTCTAATATCAATGATATTTCTATTATAAAATATTTGATTATTGATTCTATATTGAAGTAAATCTTTTAACATATCAACTTCTTTCACTAAAATCACCTCACATTTTACTTGATACCTAGCTTAATCATCTTATCCTTCATAATACTTACATGTTTTTGAGAACTTTGAGCAAACTCCTTTAACATTTCTTTTAAATCTTCATTCTTAAAATTTGGATAGTACTCTTTGTATTTCTCTATAAGTAACTTCTCTTTATTTAATGCTTTCTTAAAGAAGATAGCTAAGACATATTCCTGAGAAATCTTTTGCATAATCTCACCTCTGAATTTTTTAGTTTACTTAATAAATATTTTCCCTCAGATATGTAAATATTATTCTTATACAGCTTTTAAAAAAGGATGGTGTTAACATGAAGGTTGCAATTATTGGTGCTGGTATCTCTGGGCTAGCTGCTGCCTTTGAATTTAAAAAGCATAATATTACTCCTGTTATTTTTGAGAAAAAGTCACATATAGGAAATCCTGTCTTATTTACCTCTGCAACTCTTCATATCTTTAACCACTTTATATCAGACCCTTTTGACTATCTTAAAAACAACTATGGTCTAAATATATCTCCAACCTTTCACTTAAAAAAGATTATTATGCATAGTCCAAAAAACAAAGCAGTTATCAAGGGAGATCTGGGATATATCATAAATAGGATGAGAACAGAAGGCTCCCTTGCAAATCAGCTCTTCTCTCAAGTTGCTCTTCCTATTCAGTTTAATAGTTTCGTTGATCTTAATGATATAAAAGATCAGTTTGACTATATTATAGTAGCTACAGGAAGTAATCTAATAGTTAAAGATTTGAATTTATGGACAAATCTCTTTTCAGCACAGATTAGATCCACTACAATTGTAGGAAATTTTAATACCCAATCTATCTCCATGTGGTTAAATAGAGAATATGCTAAAGATGGATTTGGGTATATCATTCCTATAAATCCAAAGGAAGCAATTTTAAACCTTGTAGTCAATCGTATCACTTTCCATGAAATAGACTATTATTGGGAGAATTTCTTATATAAAGAGAATTTGGATTATAGAATTATTGAAACTAGAGATGCTAGCTTTGAATGTGGTCTTGTCTCTACCCATCAATTAGATAATATTTATTTTATAGGAAATTCAGCAGGATTTACCGATAGTTTAGTAGGCTTTGGGCAGATTAAAGCTATTGAAAGTGGTATATTAGCAGCTCAAGCTATCATCAATAACCTTGACTATAATAAATTAGTAGAACCTATTTCTAAAGAGATGCTAAAAATCCATGAATTTAGAAAGCTATTTAATAGCTTTTCTAACAAGGATTTAGATAGATTATTATCATTTTTAAAACTTCCAGGTATTAAACAATTTATTTACAATAACCCTTTTTTCAAGGTTAAATATGGTGCTTTTATTGCAAAATTCTATAATAACTTTGTAAATAACTAAATAGGTTCTTGGAACTTAAATCTTGAAATTTTCGTCTAAAAATATTCACAAATCATCTTAATTTCTATAAATTCTTAGCCTCCTATGTATGATTCTACTTAGCTAAGCTACTTCTATTTTTCTTGTATAAAGATGTTATTTGAAATAGGTTCATATATTTTTCTGATTATACTTCCGGGTCTAGGCAACTTCCACTCCAATATAGTTCCATAACTATAAAGAACTGCTATAGTCATTATGATTAGATAGACCTTTAATTCTCTTTTCTCTCCTTCTTCAACCATTTTATTAATCTCTAAATAGATTATTATAAGCAGAACTAAAGTTATACCATAAATCATCCTATCACCACTTCTTCTATTATTTAAAGACTGTTTATTGTGTTTAAAATTAAATCCACTCTCTATAGTCTATTATCTCTTCTTTTTAGCCTTTTATTCCTCAACTCTTCTTAAACTCCCCTCCTTCCAAATTTAATAGTACAACAGATAGATATTCCGATATTTCCGTATCTCATCCCCCAATCCCTTCTGTTAAGAGTAGGAGACAAAATTAAAAACAACATTGATTTCCTCTCTTAGATAAGAAGAGGCTTAGGGTGAGGTTTGAATTTAAAAAGTGCCGCATTATATATAACCATATAATTTAATACTAAATAAAAGATAAGGGAGAATTTGAACTATTCTTCCTTATCTTTTATAAATAGAAACAGTTTAAAGATTTACTAAAAGATATATTATATATTTTTATCTTAACCAAAGGTCGGACGAAATTCGATTTTAGTGCCTGGTTGATACTGTGATATTAGATAATCATTGGGATTTGAGCTAATAACTCTAACTATCTCACCTGCATTAATATCTGTAACCTTAACCTCCATAGTGACTCCATTATAATCCAATTCCACAGTCTCTGCTATCTCTTCACTATCTTCATCAAGCCATAAGCCATCTACAAAAATTGAGTAATGCATTAGTCATCATCCCCTTCTAATGCTTCAATAACACTCTGTCTAGGTTGAAATTCTGCTTGTGAAGAGTAACAACCACAATTACCTTCAGCTATTTCTTCAGAACTACATTCACAATCATTCTCTTGCTCTTCTGGGAATCTTTCATTAATTAAAGCACGTAATTTCTGCATAGCATGACCTAAACCACCCATCTCATTGATAATCCCTTCTTTAACAGCCTGATCACCCACTAAAACTGTACCTACATCTCGTACCAATTCTCCAGTCTCAAACATTAACTCTTTAAAGCGCTCTTGACTGATATTAGAATGATTAGCCACAAATCTTATAATTCTCTCTTGCATCTTATCTAGATAATCATAAGTTTGAGGTACTCCAATCACCATCCCTGTCAAACGGATTGGATGAACAATCATCGTTGCACTCTCAGCAATAAATGAATAATCTGCTGCTGCTGCAATTGGCACCCCAATACTATGTCCTCCTCCTAATACTAAAGATACTACAGGTTTAGACATACTAGATAACATTTCAGATATAGCTAGTCCAGCCTCAATATCTCCACCTACAGTGTTTAAGATTACCAATAGACCTTTAACTTCTTTAGATTCTTCAATTGCCACCAATTGAGGAATTAAATGTTCATACTTAGTCGTCTTGTTCTTAGGTGATAATACAGCATGACCTTCAATTTGTCCTACAATAGTTAAGGTATGAATATCACTTCTTACCTTAGGAGGCATATTATTTTGCCCAAATTGTTTTAAGGCTTGCATCTGATTCTTGACTTTCCCAGATTTATTTGGTGCCTTTTGTGGCAGGTCAGGTTGTATTTTTGGTATTCCAGCAGGAATTTTAGGTTGAGGTGTTCCTTGGTCAGTTATTATTTTACCCAAACTTTTCACACTCCTTTTATTGTATAGATTTTTATTATCTATCAATTCTTATTAATTAGTATGATTCAATTTGCTTTTTGTATACTTATTCTTATTCTTTAAAAAATGGTATTTACTTTTGTCATTTTCTTTTCTATACATATAAAAATCACTCTAATAATATACTCTAACATAGGTTCATGATTCTAGAAGGTATTATTATATAAACTCTCAAGAAATTTATTGATTTTTTAAACATTATTATGTAAAATAATCAACATGGGGTTCCAATAATTTTTATAATTGGAAAATAGACGTTAGTTAAAGGAGGATTTAAAGATGGAAAAACCATATGTTGATAGTACACCAAGATATTGGTCAGTATTTGCAAAATTAAATTTTGCACTGGCTGTTATCTCAGTAGGAATCAGTGTTTATCTATTAGAAGTTACACTAGTAACTAAGGGATATTTTATCATCTCAACACTTTATATGTTCACTACTACTGTAGTACTATCCAAAACAATCAGAGACGAGGCAGAAGCAAAAAAGATCATCAACAAGATTGAGGAGGCAAAAACAAATAAAATCTTGAAAGATTATGGTGATGAATAAATGGGAATATTAAGTAAAATCTTAAGTCTTTCCAAAAAAAGGGTAGCTGATATCGAGGATAAATTAGATCAAAATTACGGTATTGAAATAGCATCACAGGAGATTAGAGATGCCAAAGTAGAGATAGCTAAAACTATCAAGGAGCTTTATAATATTGGTGCAAATAAAAAGATTATGGAAGATAGAGTAGAAAAAACTCAGATAAAGATTAATCAATATGAAAAGAGAGCAATAAATTATTTAAACACTAATGAAGAAGAATCAGCCTTAAAAATATCTGAAAAGATTGCAGACCTAGAAGATAGATTAAAATTGGAAGAAACAGAGCTGAAAAATATAACAGAAGCCTTCAATCTTCTTAAAAAGAATATTGATGAAGCTAAGAAAAATGTCTCAAAAATGGAACACAAATTAAATCAGATAAAAGTAACTAATAAACTAAACAAAGTTAAATCACTTACAGCAGACCTGACTGATATAAGTAGAAATAACTTAGAATTAAAGAATAGTTATTTAAGTAAGTTAGCAGAACAGCAGGAATTTGAAGAAAAAAGACTGGAAGTTATTAGAGAATATGAACAAGAAGAGAATCTAATAGAAGAAGTAGAGAATTCTAAAGATAATCGAGGTAATGAAATATTAGAACGGCTAAAGGAAAAACTTCAGCAATCTTAGTAAATTAAAAGGATTAAGGCATTAATGCCTTAATCCTTTTAATTTTAACTTATACAATTATTCTCAAGCAACTCAAAAGCTATAGCAACCTTCTGTACAAAAACTATTGGGTCTTCTACAGACTGCCAATGAATATAAAATAATCTTGGGTTATCGAATAACCAATGATTATGCAGTGCTGTAACTTGAAGTCCTAAAGCTCTAAGGACACTTATAAAGGGATTAATCTCTTCTTGCAAGATTACAGTTTCCCCTAAGTTAAGTACCTCATCTCCTTCCTCAATTAATTCAAAGGAGAATAATGCATTAATTACAAGAGGACTTCTAGTTGGAATATCTAAGATTATAGGATTAATATCTCGTACACGTGTTACAACACATAAATCTGCTTGTGAGGTAATAATTGAACTATCAAGTATATTTGCAAATTTATTACACAACTTTCTTGGACAGTGTGGGTCATTACATTGACAATGAAGATCTTTATTCATACTTTGCCCCACTTTCAGTATATTCTGTAACATATTCCATCTTATCAAATATGTTACAGAATATATTAATTGTTGGCTTTCTAGTTAATGACAAAAATATAAAAAGAGCTAGCTTTTTAAGCTAGCTCTTTTTATATAAATTATACTTCCATAATAATCGGTAATATCATCGGTCTTCTTCTAGTTCTACTATATAAGAAATCATCTAAAGAACTTCTAATCTTTGATTTTAACACTGACCATTCAGTAATATTGTGCTCTTCACACTCTGATAATGCACATTCCACTTGACGGGTAGCTTCATTAATCAGATCTCCTGACTCTCTTATATAAACAAAACCACGGGAAATAATATCAGGACCAGCAATTACTTTACCTTTTTTATTAATTGTTACAACCACCATAAGTACACCATTTTCAGATAGTAGCTTTCTATCACGTAGTACTACACTACCTACATCACCAACACCTAAACCATCTATTAAAACTCTGCCTGACTCTACACTACCACTTTGATAGCCTTTTTCAGGTGTTAAGGTGATCTTATCACCTAAATCAGGGATAAAGATATTTTCCTTAGGGATTCCTACACGTTGAGCAAGTTTTGCATGTAAATGTAGGTGGCGATACTCTCCATGGACTGGGAAAAAGTATTTTGGTTTCGTTAAATTTAACATCAGCTTCAACTCTTCTTGGCTAGCATGACCAGAAACATGGACTCCTGATAAAGCTTCATAGATAACATTTGCTCCACGTTTAAACAATTGGTTAATCGTTCTACCTACAGCTCTTGCATTACCAGGAATAGCTGTAGCAGAGACAACAATAGTATCACCATTTTCAACACTGATTTGGTGATGATCTCCCCTTGCCATTCTAGTCAAAGCAGCCATACGTTCTCCTTGACTTCCAGTCATTAATAATACTACCTTATCTTCAGGAAGACTACTGACATCTTTCAAGTCTATTAATAGTCCTTCAGGCACTTGTAAATATCCTAAATCTAAGGCTATATGAACATTATTAACCATACTGCGACCACTTAAAGCAACCTTACGTCCATACTTCACAGCTGCATCAAAGACCTGCTGAATACGATGGATATTTGAAGCAAAACTAGCTATAAAGAGTTTTTTATCAGATTCACTAAAACTCTCATCAATCGTCTTGCCGACTTCTTTTTCAGACATAGTAAAACCTTCACGCTCTACATTAGTACTATCAGAGAATAAAGCCAATACTCCTTTACTGCCTAAATCAGCTAATTTATGGATATCAGCCATCTTTCCATCTATTGGAGTCTGATCAAATTTAAAGTCACTTGCATAAACCAAAGGTCCAGCTGGAGTATGTATAGCCAATGCACAAGAATCAGCAATACTATGATTTACTCTAATAAATTCAACCTTAAATGAAGAAACTTTTACTGAATGACCTGGATATACATGCCTTAAATAAGTATTTCCTAACATGTTGTGAGATTTTAATTTTCCACTCAACAATCCTAAGGTCAACTTAGTTCCATAAACTGGAACATTTAACTCCTTTAGCACATAAGGTAAAGCTCCTATATGATCTTCATGACCATGAGTAAGTACTATCCCCTTAACTCTATCTTTATTTCTAATTAGATAAGAGATATCTGGAATTACTAAATCAACTCCATAAAGTTCATCCTCAGGAAACTTTACACCAGCATCTATTACCAAAATCTCATCATTGGCTTCAACTACCATCATATTTTTACCGATTTCCCCTAGTCCTCCTAAAGGAATAACTGTAACTTCTCCTATTCTATTTTTTGACATTCCTTTAACAAACACCTCCACGATATTAACTTGCATTTTCTCTTATATTCACTTATCCCGTCTTCGCATCTTATAAATAAGAAAATATAAATCACATATAATTTTTTATTTATTAATTAAATTTTAATCAGTTAATTCCATAAAACCCTAAATAACTATTCTAATCTTCCAATTATGAAATCCCCTGAAATTAATAATCACAATTAAATTACTTATAAAGCAGCCCGATGATAAAATTATACAGTTAATGCTAGTCCGCTTTCTTCTTTTCTTAACCAATAAATAAGAAAATATAAATCCCGTTCTAATTGCTCTACTTTTTATTATAAATTATTTCACTTATAAATACAAGTAAAGTTTGGTTTTTTAAATAAAAAAAGAGAAATGGTTGATATCAACCATTTCTCTTTTTTTATTTATATATTCCATTAATCTACCAAATCGTACTCTTGTAAGACACTTTTTAATCTCTCTTCTAATTCCTCAGTAAGCTCTACTAATGGTGGCCTTAAACCTCCAACCTCTTTACCTACCAAATTTAACGCTGCTTTGACAGGGATAGGATTTGTACTAATAAACATAGTACTAAACAATTTATTTAACTTAGCATTCTGCTGGGCTGCTTCTTTTATCTTACCAGCTTTAAAATCACTAATCATTGCTTTAATTTCATTACCAACTAGATGAGAGGCTACACTTACCACACCCTCTCCTCCAATAGAAAGAATAGGTAAGGTCAGACTATCATCACCACTATAGATTTTGAAATTATCATCAGTTAAACTTCTAATCTTAATCACTTGATCAAGATTTCCACTTGCTTCCTTAACAGCAATGATATTATCAATTTCTGCTAATTTAACGATAGTTTCAGGCTCAATATTTCTACTGGTCCTCCCAGGTACATTATAAAGCATAATTGGTAAATCAGTTGCTTCAGCAACCATCTTAAAATGATTGTACAAGCCTTCTTGTGGTGGTTTATTGTAGTATGGAGTTACTAACATTACACCATCTACTCCAATCTCTTCAGCCTCTTTAGTAAAATCAATACTTGCCTGAGTAGAGTAAGATCCTGTTCCAGCAATTATCTTTGCTTTATCCCCTACTGCTTCTACTATCACTTCTAATAACTTAACTTTCTCTTTGCTACTTAAAGTAGGCACTTCACCAGTAGTACCCAAAACTACCAATCCATCAGAGCCATTATCTACTAAGTAATTTGCCAATCCTACTGCTTGCTCATAATTTATTGTTAAATCCTCATTAAAAGGAGTAACCATTGCTGTCAATACTTCACCAAAGCTCATTTGAGCACCTCCAATCCTTAATCACCCAAAGAAAATTTATCATGTAAAGCCTGTAAGCCCTTTGCTTCATCCTCTATCTTAATCAAACAAGAGATAGTAGTATGAGAATCCGTTGTCTGATAGATTGCAATCTCTTCTTCTGTTAATGCATCTACCACTCTAGCCATTATTCCTGGTACTCCAGTCATTCCTGCCCCCACTACAGATATCTTAGCAAAGTCCTCAAATAATTCATACTTATATCCCTTAGCCGTTAATAGGTCACAAGCTTCTTCTACTACATCATTATTGACCATAAAGGTAATCAAATCAGGTCGCACATTGATAAAATCAACACTTATTCCTTCACCTGCTAGCTCTCTAAAACATCCTAAGACACTAGCGCTCTCTAAAAGGATATGCTTTTCAACCTCTTTTTGAGGTAGAATTTTAAATAATGCCATGTTAGAGCGACTTGTTACACCACTAACTGGTCTATCACCTTTAATCTCTATATCATCCTGCTTGAAGGCATCAGATATTACTGTACCTTGAGCATCACTAAAAGTAGAACGAACAATCACTGGCACCCTCTCCCTCATAGCTATTTCAGCAGCCCGAGGATGGAGCACCCTAGCGCCTTGATAAGCCAGTTCACAGACCTCATTATAAGTCACATGCTTTAAGGTCTTAGCATTTGGTACAATCCTTGGGTCAGCAGTCATGACCCCTTCAACATCTGTATAAATCTCTACCATCTCTGCATGTAAAGCAGCACCTAAAGCACATGCAGTTGTATCAGATCCTCCACGACCTAAGGTAGTTATCTCTCCATTTTCAGAGATCCCCTGAAATCCTGCTACTACAGGAATCTTGTTCTCTTCAAGCACATCTAATATCCGTCTAGCATTAATCTCTTTGATTCTAGTGTCACCAAAATTCTCATCGGTTATAATACTGGCTTGAGCTCCTGTTAAAGGCTCAGCCTCATAACCTCTCTTTCTTAATGCCTGAGTAATAATCACTGTAGAAATGATTTCACCACAAGACATTAATAAGTCCTTTGCTCTAGGATCTATCGTCTCATATACATCTTGAGCAAAATTTATCAAAGTATCAGTAGCATAGGGAGCACCTTCTCTACCAATAGCCGAAACGACTATAACAGGTTTATATCCTTGATTGATAGCATTAATGATCTTATCAATTACCTGCTCCCTTCTTTCCTCAGTTGCTACTGAGGAGCCACCAAACTTCTGAACTACTATATTAGGCATTAGCTCACCCCATTTTATCCTTGAACCAGCCTCTCAGCAATTTGAATCGTATTTAAAGCAGCTCCCTTTCTTAAGTTATTAGCAACAATCCATAGATTTAATCCCTTTTCAATAGTATTGTCTTCTCTGATTCTACCGACCAATACATCATCATTATTCTCAACATCTATTTGCATTGGATAAGCCAATTCTTCTGGTTTATCTACTACACTTACTCCTGGAGCATTATCTAACAATTCTTTAGCCTCTGAGACTGTCAATTTCTCTTTAGTCTCTATATTAACTGATTCAGCATGACCATAAACAACAGGAACTCGCGCTGCTGTAGCAGTCACTTTAATGCTGTCATCACCCATAATCTTCTTAGTCTCGTTAACCATCTTAATTTCCTCTTTAGTATAGCCATCATCGAAGAAAATATCAATATGTGGCAATACATTAAAAGCAATCTGATAAGGATATACTTCTGACTTGACCTCTTCATTGGCTAAAATAGCTTTAGCCTGCTCTCTTAACTCATCAATAGCTGCTTTTCCAGTTCCAGATACCGCTTGATATGTCGATACTACGATTCGCTCAATTCCTACTTTATCATAGATAGGCTTTAAAGCTGCTACCATTTGAATTGTAGAACAGTTTGGATTAGCAATGATTCCTTTATGTTTAAAGATATCCTCTGGATTTACCTCTGGAACTACTAAAGGAACCTCTGGATCCATTCTCCATTGACTACTATTATCTACCACAACTGCACCTCTTTTAGCAGCTTCTGGAGCAAATTTCTTACTAGCACCAGCACCTGCACTAAATAATGCAATATCTACACCTTCAAAAGATTCTGGAGTAGTTGCTTCTACAGTATATTCCTTACCCTTACAAGTCATCTTCTTACCTGCAGAACGCTCACTTGCTAAAAGCTTTAAATTCTCAAAAGGAAAGTCCCTCTCTTCCAAAATACTTAACATCTCTCTACCTACTGCACCAGTTGCACCTACTACCGCTACATTATACTTCTTCATACTCAATACCTCCCAAATTATTTTAATTTATAACTGTAAGCCAATAGCTATTAGCTGACAGCTAAGTTATATTCCTCTGTATTCAATAAATACAGGTTGTATCTGCTTACTTTCTACTGCATACTCAATAGCATCTACAATTAAATCCATCCTTGCTACTAAAGAATTAGGTTTAACAACAGGATTATCTTGTCCCAAGGGGACTAAATAAATATTTGAAGTATTCATCAACAACCCAATATTTTGAGCATTATTACCCAAGCCATCATTAGTAGCAATTGCTAAAACCACTGGTCTTTGATTTCTTAAATGAGCTTTAACAGCCATCGTTACTACTGTATCTGTTATACCATTAACTATTTTAGCTAGAGTATTACCTGTGCAAGGAGCCACAACTACTATATCTAATAACCCCTGTGGTCCAATTGGTTCAGCCTCTGGAATAGTTGTTATTGGTTGATTACCTGTAATATCAATAACCTTCTCCCTCCACTTTTGGGGAGTACCAAAACGGGTTTCATCCCTTAGTACACTCTCTGATAGAATAGGAAAGACCTTTGCTCCCCTTTCTATTAAATCCTCTATAGCTGGTAATACTTTAGCTAAAGTACAATGAGAACCAGTTAAAGCAAATCCAATCTTCTTACCAGTAAAGTTGATAGACAAGCACATGCACCTCCTTTGGTAAAAACTGTTTTAGGTTAAATCAATAACAGTATATGTACTACTAAAGGGAGTAGTGCTTGTCTGTATAATTTTATGTTATACTACCCCTTAGATATTATAACATAAAATTTAATCTATAAATTATAAATTCAAAAATTTCTCTAACATAATACCCATCACTAGTTACTTCTTACTATTCTTAAATGTCAATTAAATTTTCAACACCATAAACTACACCTTCAATCTCATCGATTCTGTTAATTGCCAGCTCTAGTCCTGGCATAAAAGATTCTCGGCTAATTGAATCAAAACGCATAGTCAAAGTCTGACCCAATCCCCCAAAGATAACCTCTTGATGTGAAACAAAGCCAGGCAAACGTACACTATGAATATTTACTCCATTCATCTCTCCACCACGTACCCCTGATATCTTCTCAATCTCTTCAGCATCATCTTTATCCTCAGATAAGACTTCACCAATTAACTCAGCAGTCTTAACAGCAGTCCCTGATGGTGACTCTGCCTTATGATTATGATGTAATTCTATAATCTCTACATCCTTCATAAATTTTACTGCCTTTTTAGCAAATTGCATCATTAATACTGCACCAATAGCAAAATTTGGTGCCATAATAATCGAGTTCTGCCCTTGGCTTGACTTTCTTATCTCAATCAGCTCTTCTTTAGAGATACCAGTAGTACCAACTATCATATCTATCCCTTGCTCAACTACTACTTGTATATTATCAAGTGCAACTTCAGGAGTAGTAAAGTCAATAACCAAATCTGGCTTAACAGCTTCTAATAATGAAGGTAAATCTTTATCTATTCTAATAGTCGGAGCATCTAATCCTAAAATCTGATGAATATCCTCTCCAACCCCAGTAACATCAACTGCTCCTACCAATTCAAAGTCTTGCTTTTGAGCAATCATCTTAACTACTGTTCTTCCCATATTACCATTTGCACCAACTACTACTATTCTCTTCACAATCTCACCCCACTCTTGTTAGTTTACAGTTAGCAGTAAGCAGTTACTTCTAACTGCTAACTGTCCACTTAAATCATACTCCTTTATGTTCAATCACAACTGGTTGCAGTTGTTTACCTTTTAAAGCATACTCAACTGTATCCACTATCAAATCCATTCTAGATACCAATGAATTTGGCTTGCCCTCTGGTGCATCTTGACCAAAGGGAACAAAATAAAGATTTGGAGTATTGATTAAATAACCTATATTTTTAGCGTTATTACCTAATCCGTCATTGGTAGCTATCGCTAAAACAACAGGTCTTTTATTTCTAAGCTGAGCTTTGATTGACATCACTACAGTGGTATCAGTAATAGCATTGGCGAGTTTAGCTGTAGTATTCCCAGTACATGGTGCTACAATAATTATATCAAATAGATTCTGAGGACCAATAGGCTCAGCCTCTGGAATAGTAGTAATCGGTTCATTTCCTGTTATATCTATAACTTGGCTTCTCCATTTCTCTGGAGTACCAAAACGTGTTTCATGGGTCAATATCGCTTCTGATAAAATAGGGGTAAGTTCAGCCCCTTTATCTACCAATTCTTCCATTACAGGCATCACTTTATCTAATGTACAATGAGAACCTGTCAAAGCAAATCCAATCTTCTTTCCTATAAAATTAAATCCCATAGATAAGCACCTCCTAAATACCCTATTCTAATATCATTCGAGGGATAACCTTACCTAAAATCTGTCCTGCACTCTTAGGAGCAACCTTTCCTGGAAGACCTAAAGCCAACTCTGCTTTAAGACCTAATCTCTTAGCTGCTTCAAAGTCTGTACCCCCAGGATAAGAAGCTAAATCGATGATAATGGCATCTTTTCTAACATTCTTTAACAATTCTTCATCTAAAATTAAAGTTGGAACGGTATTAAAGATAAAGTCTGCTTTAGATATCTCTTTATCCAAATCCTTAAAAGCAACCTGTTCAAATCCCATATCTAAAGCTCTAGCAAAGTCCTTTGGCTTACGTGCTACACCATAAGTATTACTACCCATTCCCTTTAACATTCTAGCTAGGCTAAAACCTACTCTACCTAAGCCTAAAACAAAGGAATTATTGTTATGTAAAGTAATTGGCATCTCACGCATTACAATCTCAATAGCACCTTCTGCTGTTGGAATGGCATTTAGAATCGCTACTTCATCTAAAGCAGCCAACTCTATCAACTCTATGCCATACTTTTGCGACCAGTCTTTAATTTCTGGCTTAGCAAAACCAATAAAGAATCTAGTTCCAGCTGTTAATCTTGAAAAGAAATCTTCAGTTAAGACCACTTCTTTATCAGCAAAGGTCTTCTTAACTTGAAGCTTCTCATCAGTTCCTGTCATTGGAGCTATTACTGCAATTACATCATCATCAATCTCTTCTAGCGAATCAACCACTTCTATACTATCAGAGTCAATCTGAGGAGGTTGACCGATTATTTGTAAAGCTGCTCCTTTATCTAATAAGATAGATATCAACTCTATTTCACGGGCATCTCCACCTAATAGAGCAATCTTCTGATCAACTAAACTCTCAATATTCAATATTTATCCCCCTTTCTTAAATTAATCAATAACATTATATGTACAGGGTACTTAAGTGTGCTTGTCTATGGGGAATTAATTCTATTTAGTTTGAAGTTGAAGCTAAATCCAAAGTTAAAATCAACTTTATATTAGAGTTAGGTTTATAAATCGATCACATTATCAAGTCCATAAACTACCCCTTCAATCTCATCTAACTTTCTAATAGCTAACTCAACTCCAGGCATAAAGGACTTACGATTGATTGAATCATGTCTAATTGTTAAGGTCTGACCTAAACCACCAAAGATAACCTCCTGATGAGCTACTAAACCTGGTAGACGAATACTATGAATATGGATATTATCATGCTCTCCACCACGTGCTCCAGGAATCTTTTCAATCTGATCTATCTCATTCTTATCTTTAGATAGGTTCTCACTGATTAATTCAGCCGTTTTGATTGCTGTTCCCGAAGGAGCATCAATTTTGCGGTCATGGTGTAATTCTACAATCTCAACATGATCCATAAACTTGGCTGCTTGCTTAGCAAATTGCATCATTAAAATTGCTCCAATAGCAAAGTTAGGTGCAATAATTATCTTATTAGTAGCACCTTGATTCATCTCTTTAATATTATCTAAATCAACTTCAGTAATACCAGTAGCGCCAACTACTACGTCTATTTCTTTTTCAATAGCTATTTTAATATTATCCATAACTACCGTCACATTGGTAAAATCGACTAATACATTGGCGTCAGTATTATCTAAAGTTAGTGCTAGGTCGTCACTTATCTTAACAGCAGGAGCATCTATTCCTAAAATTTGGTGGATATCCTCTCCAACACCACTAACATCAACAGCTCCTACCAATTCAAAGTCCTCTTTCTCACTAATCATTCTAATAACCTCTTGCCCCATCTTACCATTGGCTCCAGTTACTATTATCTTCTTCATCTTCTCACTCCTTTAATTATAGTGACTGGTAAGAAATGAAAATAATTTTCACTTCTCACTCATGACTATTTACATTATAACATAATAATAAAAGCGATTGGTAGTACTACCCAATCGCTTTATCAAGATAAAATAGCGATAAGATAGCACCCCACTAGAAAGACTAGTGACAGTTCTGTACCTATTAAGTACAGACCCAACCTAATTAGCTTAGCCAAGCAAACTAGATTTCGGCAGTAACCCCTTTTATTATGGTTCAAGGCTGGCTAGCTCCCCATAACTACTCATGATTCCTGCACCTCAATCTTAATCCTAACATAATATTCACTTATAAAAAATAACAGTTTAAAAATTATTAAGTCCAGTAATTTATTATATTTTCTAATATTTTATTCTATTTGTCAAGATAATTTATTATATTTTCTAAATTAACTTAACAAGACCAATACTTTTAATGATTTGCTATATCATATGCTCCAGATTCTTTTAGCTTAGCAGCAATATCATTTAATCTTTCTTCATCATCATCTTCTACTGCTACTAATACCTTACCTTTCTCTATCTCTGCACCATATCTCTCACCATCTTGCTGGTCAATTCCATAATCAATCAATCCACCAGCTACCCCACCAGCTGCTAATCCTGCCAATCCTGCTGCTATTGGTCCTGCTGCTAGAACTGGTCCTAACCCTGGAATAGCTAATAATCCTGCTCCAGCCAACAAACCAGCTGCTCCACCTAAAGCTCCACCTAGAGCTGTACCATCTACTAGGTTTTGACCTTCTGTTCCTACATAGTCTGCTTCTATATCATTACCTTCACCATAGTTATCAACTTCAGTACCATCTACTAAAGCCTGACCTTTCTCTATGGCTTCTCCTGCTACACCTAATCCCCCAGCTTCCATATCTGCTTCCTTACCATTCTCATTACCTTCATTATCTTCCTTAATACCTAACTCTCCTACTTCCATATCCTTCTCTCCATATCCTGCATCTCCTGTTCCAGCATTAGCCAAAGAGTCTATTACCAATGCTCCATCTGTTGCACCTGCATTGACTAGATTCTGTCCAGCCCCCCCTATCTCTGCTGCATCAGTACCTACTTCTTGACTATTCTCTAAAATCTCTCCTTCAGCATTTTCATCCTGCTTATCTTCTACATTCCCAACCTCTCCTGCTTCCATATCATCATCTTGATTTTGCTTGACTACTAAAGATATTTTACCTTCATCAATACCCAATTCTTTAATAGCCTCCACTGCCTTTTTTGCTTCCTCTTCTTGATGGAATAATCCTACAACCTTATTGTTATCCATATTTAATTCATCTCCTATACTGAATAGAGGCATAATGACCTCCTTTTTGTGATTTAGTACTACAGTTATAGTCTATCCAGAGCAGTTATTAATATTCAAATTGGGTAAAGTATTGCTCGTAGTTATCAGAGTTTAAATCTACTATTATCACTTGTTCTCCTATCTTTATTATAGAGTCCCAAGGGATAGATAGATACTTCTCTGAACTGAATATACTCAATATCCCACTATGTTGAGGAATCAAAATCGACTCCAATTCTCCAGTTCTAGGATTAAAGACTAAATCAGATCCAGCTATCATCCCAATTCTATTACCATCATAAATATTTATTATTTCTTTTCCTTCTAATTCACTTAGATTCATAATATCCCTCCTTACTTTAATGACGAGTAACAAGTAATGAGTTGCGAGTAAAAAGATATTTTATTACTTGTTACTGTCTTAAATAATACCATACTAATAAATTGTACTATTAGAAAAAGTTGTATATACAAATAAATAGATATTGCGACACTTTTCATACCTCACCCTAGCCTTTCAGGGTTTAGCAACCCTTCATACAAAACCGGTCTCTCCTATTCTTAGGAAATGTTTTTTATTGCGAAGTGGTCGCTAGACCCGGAGAGAGGGAACAAAGAAGAAAAACAGTTTCCCCTCTCATTAGTCAAGGAGAGACTGGTTGTATACGAAGAGTAATTGAACTGTATTACTCGTAGGGGATTAAGGGGTGAGGTGTGAGCTTTTGAATTTAACTATCCACTATCAACTTTACACTATACACTGAAGTAAAACTATCGCAATATCCCCATTATGTGACAAGCAAAAAATAACCTACTTTATATTTATGCTAGTAATAGAATGAAATATTAATTATTACCATAATAAAAAGAGCACATTGCTGTGCCCTCTAATAATAATTATAATTTTGTACATTAAACTCCTGTATGACCATAGCCACCTTCACCACGTTGGCTCTCAGATAGTTCTTCTACCTCTTCCCACTCTACACTTTCATACTTCTCTATAATCAATTGGGCTATTCTATCACCTTGATTGACCTTAAAATCTTCCTTTCCATGATTAATCAAGACAATTCCAATCTCTCCTCGATACCCTGGATCAATAGTCAGTTTTGTTATCCTAAAGGCTTTTTATCCTTTAGTTCTTACAGTTACCTGTAAGCTCGGCATATCTTTTCTCTTTTTCAAAGAGTCGCAGCCTCGTGGGCGGATTATATTCTCATTTATTTTAAGTTTCACCGCCTATGCTCTGCCCCTGACTGTACTTTTAAATTCAGCCTTCGGTTCGGGTTACCCTTATTGCAGGGCTTTCCCGCTTAATTCTGCGATTTTATGAGGGCTAAAAAATATCAAAAAGTTTTCTTTTTCTTTTTAATTTAAAATCTTGAGAATTATCATAAATTAATTTTCTGATAAGTTGCAAATCACTTATTACTTGTGTCCTAATATAATAATGGGAATTATTGTATTTATTTTTTCTTTTGTCTTGATATATCTTTAAATTAATATCATAATCTTTTAAAAAACTTTGAAAATAAGAAACAATTTCTTTGCTTCCGCAAAATTGAAATTCGTAATCACACAATCTATCTCCACCTTTATAAATACATCCATCACTATCAAATAAAGCTCTGATAAAATGACTCTTGAATTCGTCTGGTATATTTTTAGGTGGTTGAGGATTATTATTTTTTCTAGGCAGAATATTGTGTGAAATTAAATTATCACATAACCTATCACTTACTATTTGAAGTGTTGCTATATTATCTTTCGAAATAAAATAAAGTTTTTCAGTTTTAATTTCTTCTTTAAACATATCTAATATTTCAGAATCATTTTTATGAATGACAATATCTATCATTTTTTGATAGTTACCCTGTTTTCTATTATAAATACAACCATCTCCCATAATAAACCCCATAAAATATTCTTTTTATGGTAAATTAATCTTATCAAACTAATTTTCATCAATAGTATATACCCGACATACCGTATTCTCTCCAAGTCTTAGTTATAAGAGGTTATGTCGGTCTACTCCATAATAATTTGCAATTTCCTTAAATGTACCTAACTCATTTAATTTTTATTTAAAAAGTTTGAGATTAGGATTGAAATTATTTATATTAATACCTCCATTTTTCTTTTTATACTCCCAAAATTTATTATTTAATATTAACCCTCAGCATTTAAAACTGTAATTCCATATTTTAAAGCTAGTCCACTTCTAGGTGCTACCTTTCCCATAAATCCACTAGGTAAGCTGATAGCAATTCCAGTCTTGAAGATTTTATACTCTCCTGCTTTGATAACTCCTGCTTCAACAGAGTGTAAATCCATTCCAGCATCCTCAACACTACCATGCTGATATTTAGGTATAATTGCCTTATCATTTAGTCGCTTAATCTGAATCTTCATTATGTACTCCTCCTATTTCAATAGTTAGTGAGCAGTGAAATACAATAGGCGTTTTCACCCCTCACTAAATTGTACCTTCTTCATTATAACTTGTCAATTTAACTCACTACTACCTAAAATTTTAATTATTAATTGATTCCCTAATATCTGCGATTTAACAATAATGGGTTTTGTAAAGTTATTCTTAAATTTAAAGTCTAAATACTCCCAAGCTACAGTAGCATCTTTGCCAGCAGGAACATAACTGATATCTCTAGAATGGGTATGGCGTTCTATAATCTCAAGTTGCTCAGCTTCTAGAGCATTGAATAAGGTGCTAGAGACCTGACAGATTCCACCACCTATCCCCAAGCTCAATTCACCATTGATAATTTCAGGGGCTTCTTTAAATCCCCTTTTTTTAGTCCTAGGACCTACAACTTCATTAAAAGAGAAGGTATCTCCAGCTAAGACTATCTGATTATTGATAAATTCAGCAGCTACTCTAATATTCTCCCTTCTCTCCTTCCTTCCAGTTATAATAGTCTTATAAATACCAATAACTTTAGTTATCTTCTCTAAATCCTGGCGATAAAGATACGGATTAATCTTATATTTAATCGATTCTAACTCTGTATTCTCTTTAGCATTAAATATACTCTCTAAATTGGCTGTAATGTCTATAATTTCACCATTAATCTCTGAAAGAATCTTTCCACTCTTAGGATCAATAGTAGCATCCACTGGATATACTACATGATCTTTAGAATAATAATAAATTAAAGACTTAACCTCTTTTTTTAAATATCCACTCAAATTTTGATTTTCCCAAACAACTCCCTTTTCTACACCCCAGATAATCCTAATAAACCTATCTACTTCAGCAACCAATCCTAAAAGTAGGACAACAACCAAGATTATTACACTTAAGATTATTATCCCCTTCTGTAGATTATATAAAGTTCCCTCCTTCTTCCCCATAATTATATACTCACCTTACTCCAACAACTCAGAGACAGTTACTAACTTATATCCTTCACTCTGTAACCTTTCAATAATCTGGGGTAGAGCCTCTGCTGTTGGCTTAGTTGGATGCATCAGAACAATTCCACCATTACTGGCTTTATCAATTACTCGATTGATAATAACATCAGGTGCTGGTCGCTGCCAGTCGATTGTATCAGCACTCCACATAATCGTCTTATAACCAATCTCTGCTGCTACTTGAGCCACTCTATCATCAACCTCACCATAAGGTGGAGCAAACAGGTCAGTCTTATAACCAGTAGTCTTGTTGATCAGCTCTTCATTATCTTTGATTAACTTGATTAAGCGCTCTTTATCTAGCTGTTTGGGATGAAGGTGTCGGAAACCATGATTCCCTAATTCATGCCCCCGCTTCTGAATCTCTTTTGTCTTATCAGGGAATTTCTCTACCCATCTTCCTACAAAAAAGAAGGTAGCCTTAACATTATATTTATCCAAGGTATCTAACATTGATGGTAAAAACTCTTCTCCCCAAGCCACATTAATCGTTAAAGCCATAGCTTGCTTATCCTCAGGACCATTATAAATTGGCTTATTCTGTTGACTAAATACAGCCTGTTCATTAATATTATTAGACTTATCAAAATGAATAAACCCAAAGCTTAATAAAATTACAAGTCCGACAAAACCTAAGATTACATCTCTATTTAAAGGTAAATAAAATATTCTAACCTTCCTTCGAGACATTTCTATTCAGCTCCTCTCTTCTTTTGAATTCCTGTATGGCTTTCAATATAATAATTATCTTTATAAATCAGTTCAGAGACTGGTACAATCTCATAACCTCTCCTCTTTAACTCTGGAAGCAATCTAGTCAAAGCTTCTGGAGTATTGTTAGCATTATTATGCATTAAAACTATATCTCCAGGACTTAAATTATCAAGAACACGCTTAACTATAAAATCAACACTCACATCCTTCCAATCTAAAGAGTCTATACTCCACTGAATCGGATAATAACCTAACTTATCACAACTCTTAATTACCTGATTGCTATACTCACCAAAGGGTGGACGGAATACCGTTGGTTGCTTGCCAGTTAAATTCTTAATAATCTCACCAGTTCTATTTAGTTCCTCTTCAATTTGGCTTGCACTTAAAGAAGCCATATGAGGATGGGTATAACTGTGATTACCAACTTCATGACCATTAGCAGCTATCTCTTTTACCAAATGAGGATACTCCTCTAGCCAATTCCCACCGAAAAAGAAGGTAATATTGACATCATTCTCCCTAAAAATCTCTAATAAGCGAGGAGTATTTTTAGCCCCCCACATTCCATCTAAGGTAATCGCCACCTTCTTCTCCTCAGTACCTACCTTATAGATTGGAACCAATTTATTACTACTAACTCTAATTGCAGGATTATTAAAAGTATCACTAACAAATAGACCCAATAAAAAGAAGGTCACACTTAACACAACACAAAAGACCAGCAAATCTTTTTTAGTCAACTTTATATCCATTTATTAATCGCCTCCTTCTCTGCTAAGTACTTATGCAGAGGAATAACTCTTTATAACTTTGTCATTAATAAAAAAGTATTTAATGAATAAATTCTAATAATAAATTTTAGAATTTGAAAATTTAAGTAAATTTATCTCAATAGATATCGACACTTTTCAAAATGGAAAAGATTAAATCAAAAATTA
This sequence comes from Orenia metallireducens, assembly GCF_001693735.1. Lineage (GTDB taxonomy): Bacteria > Bacillota > Halanaerobiia > Halobacteroidales > Halobacteroidaceae > Orenia > Orenia metallireducens. Next base: position 368,692 of record NZ_LWDV01000008.1, on the reverse strand, counting down.
ATAATTGAATGGTTTTAAGCCGAAGAAAATTAATGTTTGAACGAAGCAAGCATTCTCAAGAAATAATAAATTTAAGTTAATCTTTGAATCAGAACTTTCAAATTTATTAACCTCAAAAGTGTTGATTGCGTAGTGAGTCGGCTCTGCCACTGAAAGTCTTGATCGGGTTTACCACGAAGGGTTTGCTTTTTAAACCTGTAGGTTAGACTCGTAGGTATATTTTCTTCTTGATTGAACTGGCTTTGCACGAAAGGGAATTACACTATATTCCCTGTAGGATCACGAAGGGTTCCCTAAGGTTTTTACTAAAAACCTTTCGTAATAAATTTAAGAATGAACCCGTAGGTTTAGTTACTTTTTCATTAAGGACGCTCCGTAGGAGAACCATAAAAATTAAAATTTCACGAAGGGTTATCTGTTCAAACCCGAAGAAGTAGCCTTGGGCTGAAAACGTAACTCGCCATTAGGCAAAACCTAATAATTTTACCTACTATAAATATATGTAATAACTAAAAACTATTATGAAAGGAATAAAGATGGAATATTTTTCTCTGAATATTATTACCTTTATTTAATATACTTTTATAAGTAATCTCTAAATAAAGGATGTTGTTATATGAAAAGAATAAAGGTATTCTTCATCACTCCTCTAAATATCGCTTTAGCTATCCTAGCTATCTTTATATTAAGTTTCTTTATTACCTTTAGGGTAAAAAGTACTACAGTAATGTCAGATATTGATAAAACTATCGTTATTGATGCTGGACATGGAGGAATAGATGCAGGAACAAACCATGGTGATATTCTAGAGAAAGATATTAACCTATCTATAGCAAAAAAGCTAGAGAAGTTCTTCGATGGTCGAGGCAATATTAATATAATAATGACTAGAACTAATGATGAACTTTATCAAAAGGATAGAAATAAAGATATCGTTCATAGAGTTGAAGTAGTTAAAGAGAATAAAGCAGATCTTCTAGTAAGTATTCATGTTAATAGCTTCCCTGGTTCTAAATCCTTTGGAGGACAGACCTTTTACAAAGCAAATTCAGAAGAGAGTAAGAAACTAGCAGATTTTATTCAGAAGAAGCTAATAGAAATTCAACCAAAGAATTATCGAAAGATCAAGGAAGGTCCTTATTATGTGCTTCGCAAAAGTCCTGTTCCAGCTGTGATTGTTGAAGTAGGCTTTATCAGCAATCCCAAAGATAGAAAGAGAATATCAGACCCTAAAGAACAGGAAAAAATCGCTGAAGCTATTGGTAAAGGAATTATAGAGTACTTTAATAGTAATCTAGACCTGAGTATAGAGAACGAAAACAGCCCTACTATGACTGGTAATTCTAAGAATTATATTAACTTATATTATGGTGTCTATAGTCAAGAAGGTATAGAAGATTTAGCCGTAGAAGAGCTTAAACTTAACAGTTTAAAAGCAAGTAACTCTAAAGGTAAATCAACTGTTGAAGAAGTAGCTACACAGATTATTAATAAATTATTAGAAGGTCCTCAGCTAAAGGAGCATTTGAGATTAATTCCTAGATCAACCAAATTATTAAATCTTAACATCGAAGATAATATTGCTTATGTTAATTTTAATGAAGAGTTAATTTTAAGCTACTCAGGTGGTAACGGAGAGTTATTGAAGGTTAAATCTATTATCTACTCCTTAACTCAGTTACCAGAGATCAAAAAAGTAAAAGTGTTAATAGAAGGCAATGATTTCAATAATGGAGAGTTATATTTCGATACACCCTTAAAATGAAATAGGTCAGATAAGAACTGACCTATTTTTTTGTTTAAAAGTTAAAATATCTGCTTAATTAACAGAACTACTATAACAAAAAAAACTAAAAATGAAGTTATAGGAGCAAGCATCATCAACAGTGATAATGAGGCTGCACTACAGATTTCTCTAGTACTGAATAAAAGACTCTTTAAATTAATAGTATTTGCGGTTATAGAGTTCTTTTTGCTCTCCAATCTCTGTTCATTTACAAGTGCTGAAGTTCCCCCTCCAGCAATAATTGCTAATACCCAACCTAACATAGGGCTTAAATCTACAATAAACGAAGACATAATAATAGTCCCTGCCACCATTGTGGCTGGCTTGGAAATCTTCTCTAGAAATTCATCTATTGCAGGAAGATAATAAGCAGCAGCCTCTATAATCGTTGCCACTATAAAAACAGATAAAGCTGAATAACTTCCTATCCATTCAAAATTTTCAGCCAATATCAAATCTCCTGATAAAGCTGAAATGCTCATTATCAATAAGGGAATAAATACCCTAAAGCCCGAAGCTGCACTTAATCCAATACCAATTAACAGATTCAATACTAAGTTCAATTAAATCCACCCCATCTAAAATTAATTTGTTAAATTTAAAATAACTCTCTCTATTTAAAACATCTATATTTATCTATATTCGAAAAATCTGCTAATTAATACTATATAATCTCTTATGCTAGTGTAAAAACTAACACAATTTAGAGATAATGCGACACTTTTAGAATTCACACCTCACCCTAACCCTTCATACAAAACCGGTCTCTCCTAAGAGAGGGAATAAAAGAAAATATAGTATCTTCCCCCTCTCATTAGTTAAGGAGAGGCTGATTTTGCATGAAATGGTAGATAGACCCGAAAGGGGGTGAGGTTTAAAAGTGTCGCAATATAACCATTAATCGTTAAAATTGAAATGATAGAACAAATATATAAAAAGCCTTTCTCTAAATTTAGAGAAAGGCTTTTTATATACTAAGTTGCAAAATAATGTCTTCCAATTCGTGTAATAACTGGTCTAGTATAAATCCAATAGGAAGTTACTTTAGCTGGATTATAATAGAAGGTAGCTCCTCCTGTTGGATCCCAGCCTTTTAAAGCATCTACTACAGCTTGTCTGGCAGTACCCTTAGGTTCTAACCAGAATTGACCATCATGAACAGCTGTAAATGCCCATGGTTCAAAGATAACACCTTTAATTGTATTTGGGAATCGTGGATGTAATACCCTATTTAAGATAACAGCCGCAACAGCAACCTGTCCTTTATAAGGCTCACCCCTTGCTTCAGAGTAAACAGCCCTTGTCAACCAGTCCATCTCCTCTTCTGTTATATGCAATCTATAATTAGATTTGCTTTGAATAGCATAAGCTGAAGTTGTATTAGGACCTGATTGTGGGATATTCAACCTCTCTCCTACGTAAATGACATCAGTATTTAAATTATTATTCACTTTAATCTTCCAAACTGTAGTATTAAATTTATTAGCAATCTTTACTAAAGTATCTCCTGGTTTAACAGAGTATTTAATATACTTTTCTGCTTTTAATTTATTAATTGTATTTCTACCTGCAATTCCATCTATTACTAGACCTTGATCTTTTTGGAACTGAATTATTGCCTTCTCTGTTCCCTTTCCATAGATACCATCGGGAGCACCTACACTATAGCCCCATTGATTTAATTTGATCTGTAACTCTTTAACATCCTCTCCAACTTTACCAAACATTAATGTTCTTGAACCTAATGTGTACGCCTCAGCAATAATTGAAGAACCCATAAGTAATATTATAGCAATAACCATAACCAGTATAGTCCCATTCTTCAATCATTACACCTCCCTTTGATATATTTATCTCACTCTTATAATTATAATATATGTAAGCTAAGTTTATCAAAGGAAGTTGTTGGATTTTTATTGAATTTAGTAGTATAAATATACTTTCTGGGAAGTTCAGTGACGAGAGAAAATTATATTACGAAATAGAGGAGATTAAATTTAAAATATTGAAATAAATAAGATAGTTGGTATTATTGATATACATAGGGTATTAGCAAAGTACTTCTTAATATACGAATTATGTGGAAATTTCATTCTTAGACATAGAATAATACCGCAAAATAAAATATACTGGTTTAGAGGTGACTTATGAGAATGTATAATATATTGACATTGAAGTTTGACATGGGTAAAGATTTGATTGAAGTACATCCCCTTCTAATACAAGAAGGAGAAGAGTTGATTTTGTGTGATGCTGGATATCCAAATCAGTTACAACAAATTGAATTGGAATTGAAAAGATGTGGATTCACTATGCGTGATTTGACAAAAATCTTTATTTCGCATCATGATCATGATCATATTGGTTCAATTGGGCAATTGAAGGAGAATAATCCTTCAGTAGAAATAATAACATCTGAGATAGAGAAACCTTTTGTAGAGGGTACAGAGAAATCTTTGAGACTGATTCAAGCAGAGGAATATAATGAATCTTTAAATGAAGAAGAGAAGGAATTTGGTGAAGCGTTTGCTAACTATCTAAAAACAATTAATTCAGTCAAGGTAAATACAATTGTGGGTGATGGTGATTATATTGCAAAAGGAGTAAAAGTAGTATCAACTCCAGGTCATACACCAGGACATCAATCGATACTTCTTGAAAGTGAATCAATATTGTTTACAGGAGATGCATTAGCATTTGAAAATAATAGACTCATAATTGCTAATCCAGAGTTCACACTGGATATTGATGAATGTATGAAAAGTATTAGAAAAATTAGCGATATGAAATTAAGCAAGCTTATTTGCTATCATGGTGGTTTGGTTGAAAATGGTATATCTGAATCACTAAGCGAATTATTGGAAAACGAATGAAACTTCACATAACACAGCGGTTCCAGACATTCCCCTTTTCATTATACGAATTGGGGAATTTTTACTGAGTCTAATATGTTAAAATATAGAAGAGTGGTTAAATAGAGGGGAACGATCTTGAACCGTGGGAACGTTATATGCAACCTCTTCCAAAACTTAATACCCCACTCCAAACTTCTTTCGGAATAGTTGCTAACCCTAGCAACTATTCCGCTATTTTCCCTACTCTAAACATTAACTTTAACAATTTGCCTTAAACATAAACCCCTTCTTGTGGTACTGCTACCTTATCAAAGTTTGCCACTAAATTCTCTAACTGTTCTCTTAATTCTTCTCCTTTTATAGGTAGGCCATGGCTTGAAATCACCATCTCTGGATTTAAATCCTTGATAGCCTGTACTGAATTTTTAGCTGAATCCCAATCGGTAGTAAAATAAGCAGGAGGACCATTTACCTCTTTCTCCTTACTTAAAACAGCTTCAGCGGAATCCTGTTTTAAGGTAGTAATTGCATCTCCAGCTATAAAAATCCTATCCTCATCCCTAAATAAAGAGACATGACCTGGCGTATGACCTGGTGTATGAATCCAACGCCAACCAAACATCCCTGGTACCCCTCCATCAGCAGGTAATGCTTGAACACGATCACCTAAATTAATGCTCTGATTAGGAAAAGTAGGTGATATCTGTGCTATTAATCCTTCACTTACATTGGGGTCAGCAGGTGGATAATCCCTCTCCCCTTTTAAATATGGTAACTCCAGTTCATGGGCGTAAACAGGACAATTCCATTGATTAGTAAGTTCAATTATAGCTCCAACATGATCAAAATGACCATGGGTTAGAATAATTGATGTAGGCTGACTTCCTTTACCAAAGTAGCTCTCTGCTTCCTTAATAATAGCTTTAGCAGTATGTGCCATACCGGCACCAATTAAAGCCCATTCACCACTCTCAGCCTGAGGGTTTCCAACTAAAATGGCATTGACTAAAGGAAACTCTACTAAGAATATATCCTTAGTAATCTGTTGAGATGAAATCGGTTTTTTGGTTATCTCTTGTAATATATTCTTTTCCACTGAATATAAACACCTCCATTATTATTTTGATTAAGCTCTAGCTTATCTACTATTATGTTTGACTTTATATTAGCCTATTAATCTTTTTGACTTGTAAATTTTGCTTAACTCTGTAATAGCAATTAAATTTTAATGCTATTTATAAGCTATTCTGTAAATTATCTTTGATTTAATTAACTATATTATGATATAATTGTAATATAAAAATAAAAGGAGGTTTTATAAGGTGATTATTACTACTTACTAATTGATTTTCGTAAAGGAAAATTAATTTAAGAGAAGTTTTTAGAATACCTAATTTATTAGGTTTATTTGTCATGCACTTCTTTTAATACTAAGTAGCAAGACTCATCTTATAGAACTAAAATTTAAACTTTACTTTGACTATTAACCTTAATTTACTTATATAGTGAAGTATTAATTTTAGACAGTAAGTAGGTATAGCCCTATTTACAGTCTTTTTGTTCTATGCAGACCTAATAAATTAGACAGAGAATAATTTTAAAATATTATTATTCATTAATATCAAGGAGGTCTGAATATGACAATTAAGGTTAGAGAATATAATCATGAAGAAGACTTTAAATTAATTGGAGATTTTTTAGTTAATACTTATAAACCTGGTAAAGAGATTATCAACTGGTTACAGCCACGCTGGGAATATATGCACTATCACCCTTATTTATTTGTAAATAAACTGGATAAGAAATTTGATAAGATTGGCATTTGGGAAGATGATGGAATGATTGTGGGGATAGCACACTTTGAACATCATTTAGGAACAGTTTATATACAGTTAGATCCCAATTATTCTCACTTAAAGAGTGAAATGCTCAGATATTCTGAAGAGAATCTATCAGGAATATCAGATCAAGGTAAACCCTATGTAAGTGTCTATATTAAAGATAATGATACTAATTTTCAAGCTATTGCTGAATCTATGGGCTTTAAAAGAGGAGACCAATATTTAGAAGCAATGTCCCAATATCAAGTTCCTAAAATCTTTCCAGAGATTAAGTTAGCAGAAGGCTTTAAACTTAAGAGCTTAGCTGATGATAATAATTTAAATAAAGTAAACAGAGTACTTTGGCGAGGATTTGACCATCAAGGAGAACCAAATCCAGATTTAGCAGGTCGCAAACTGATGCAATCTGCTCCAAACTACAGAAAAGAATTAAATATTGTAGTTGAAGCTCCTAATGGAGAATTTGTATCATATTGTGGGATGTGGTATGATCCTATCAACAAAATTGCCTATGTCGAACCTGTAGCAACTGATCCAGGTTATCGAAGGATGGGTCTTGGAAAAGCTGCTGTATTAGAAGGAATTAGAAGATGTAGTAAATTAGGAGCTACAGTTGCCTACGTAGCTACAGATAAAGAGTTCTATTTAGCAATTGGATTTGAAAAATTATTTGATAGATACCCTTGGTTCAAAGAGTTAGATTAATACAATCACTTTATATTTAAGAAATACTTCTATATTGGAAAATTTAACAATAAAAGGTCAGAATCTTTAAAGATTCTGACCTGAGATTGATGAAAAACCCCCACTAATTTTTTAGTGGGGGTTTTTCTATAGCTGAATTTAGTTAAAATTGATTTAGAGAGTAATAAAAATTTAATATTATTATCTGATTTTAGAAGAATAGAGTTCTTTTCTCTACGCTTAAGAACGCTTGCGATCTTTTTCATGTTTTGAACTGATGCTGTTAACAAACATTGTTCTTCAACATTTTTCTTTCCACGCATACGACAATAGCGAAGTCCATGCAGATTTTTTCCATCTGCAAAACTTCGCTCAACAGTTTCTTTTCTTTTTTTATAGATACTTTTTCCTTTATCTGTTCTCATAAATTCTTTAACATCTTCTTTATAATGTTCCCAAACATGCCTCCTTATAGTACGGAAAGTAACTTTTTCTGATAAACACTTATCTTTATGAGAACAATTTTGGCAGATTTCTTTAGAGCATACATATTCATTATAGCCATCTCTAGTTGTAGTTTTATAGTTTAAATCATGTCCTGCGGGACATGTATAAATATCTTTTTCAGCAATATAATTAAATTTATTTTTAGTATATTTATATTTTACATGTGGGCCTAGTCTATAAGCGATTGCTCCCTGAATATTTCTTTCATCTAATTCTTTACATATATAATTTGTATAATAACCAGCATCTAACCCTACATATTTAGTATCAAAATTGAATTTTTCTATCTGTTTATCTAATATATCTAAGTAAGGGTCAACGTCATTTACATTGCCAGCAGTTACAGTTACATCTGTTATAATATTATATTTTATGTCTACAGTCCTATGGTCGAGATAGAAAAAACCTTTGGGTTTTCTATCTCGAAACATGTATCCACTATCAGGATCAGTTGTACTAACTTTTCTTTCTTTAAGTTCAGCTTTATGCTTCTTTTTTTTTAAAGGTTTCTTATTGTGTTTCTCTCTTTCTATAGTAACTGCTTCGTCTAATTCTTCAAGATAAGCTTTAGGTTCTTTTAAATATGTTTGTACTTCTAATTTTTGTTTATTAGCATTTGCTTTTATGTGAGTTGAATCTGTATATAGCACTTTTCCACTAACTAATCCATAGGATATAGCTTGTCTAACAATTTCATCAAAAATCTGTTCTGCTATATTAGCTTCCCTATATTTTCTTATACGATTTTGGCTTATAGTAGAATGATGTGGTATTTCATCTGTTAATGAATATCCTAAAAACCAGCGATAAGCCATATTTACTTTTATATCTTTTACTAGTTGTCTTTCAGAACGAATCCCATATAAATAACCTATAAAAAGCATTTTAAATAAAATAATAGGGTCAATACATGGTCTTCCATTATCATGACAGTATAGGTCTTTAGTTATATCAGTAATAAAAGTAAAATCTATATATCTATCTATTTGTCTTAGAAGATGATCTTCTGGAACTAACTGTTCTATTGTTACAAATTCATATTGTTGTTGTTTTTTCTCTTGAGATACAAACATAATTCTATTTCTCCTTTTAGATATATTGTCAATTATATTATACCATAAATAGAAAAGGCTGTTGACAATAACTTTGTCAACAGCCTGAATAAAAGGTCAGAATCTTTAAAGATTCTGACCTTTTATTTATTTAGCAAAGACATGATCTCCAATTTGAACTATAGTCTCTCTTGTCTTAAACCACCATTGATATTTAGCAGTCCGAGGATTATAAAAGTAACGAGCCCCCCTTGTTGGGTCTTCTCCTTTTAATGCTGCTCTAGCTGCTCTATATGCTGTTCTATTGGGTCTTAGATTAATCTGCCCATCGGCTACGGGACTAAACTGTTTAGGTTGATAAATAACATCTGTTATTGTGTTAGGAAAATAAGAATCTATCACTCGATTTAAAACAACTGCTCCTACAGCCACTTGACCAATATAAGGCTCACCACGAGCTTCACCATGAATCAATCTAGCCAATAATTCAAACTCCTCATCACTGATAGTATGGTATAAAACTTCCTTAGGTGTTAAATTATTAATAGGCAACTTAATTCTATCACCTAATCGAATTATAGAATTATCAAGGTTGTTTAATGCTTTAAGTACATCTATGGTAGTATTAAACTCTCTAGCCAAATCATAAAGATTGTCTCCTGGTTTGATATAATAGTTTAAAGTCCTTAAATGTCTTACATCTATCTTCTTTCTCTTATTATTCTCTATCTTAACTGTATATTGCTGGTTAGAATCTAATTTATACTGACTAAGCTCGTCCTTTTTTTTATAAAGAACAAATTCAACATCATCTTTAACTTCGTCATAGACATTTAAATTATAATTTTCAGGGATAATTAGCTTGTCCCCAACTCTAATAAACTGATTCCTAGAAAGATCATTGGCAGCTCTAATTTCATCAACAGTTACACCAAATTTTTTAGCTATATTGATTAAAGCATCACCCTGTGAAACAGTATAGACCAACTCGACTTTAAAAGTTGGCGCTGCCAAAGCAACCTCCACTCCAATTAAAAAAACTGACATAAGACATAAAAATATAATAACCTTTATTTTCATCTTTTACTACATGCCTCCCCCTAAAACATTTTATAGCCAATAAAATAATATAATAACCTACCATAATGGTTTATAACAATTAGTTTATTTAAGTTATTATATCATTTAGATACTAACTATTAAACTTCTACACCTATAATCTAAAACCTTCTTGTTAAATAAAGTAAAGATTATCACTAATCCCTGCCAAAATTAAATAGATTCTCTAATCTTATTACTCAAGACATTCAAATTATCTGTCAGTATTCGGCATCCATTAGGTAGAGAATCTAAGAATATCTTACCATAACTTTTAGTAATCACTCTATTATCTAAGATTACAATCCATCCTTTATCCTCTTTGGTCCGAATCAACCTACCAAAGCCTTGCTTAAATTTAATTACCGCTTTAGGTACCATATACTTAATAAATGGATTTTCACCTACTGCTTCTAGTTGCTCTATCTTTGCAGATATTACAGGCTCGCTTGGAACTACAAAAGGAAGCTTAACAATAACCACACAACTCAACTCTTCACCAGGAATATCTACTCCCTCCCAAAAGCTTGATGTTCCTAATAAGACAGCTTTCTCTTTATTCTTAAATTCTTCAACTAAGTATTGACGAGACTTCATACCTTGACAATAGATATTATTAACTTCTAAACTATCTAACTGAGCTTCTAGTACATCATAAACCTTATTTAACATTCCATAAGAAGTAAAAAGAACCAAAGTCCTTCCTTTAGTAGCTTGAATAACCTCTTTAATACTAGCAATTACAGCATCTATAAAGGCAGGATGATTGGGTTGGGGTAAATCCTTAGCAATTCCTAATCTTAATTGATTCCTATAATCAAAAGGGCTTCCAACCTCCAAAGTCTCTACATTCTCTTCTATCAACCCTAAATTATCTTTGATAAATTCAAAGGATTTATCCACTGTTAAAGTAGCAGAGGTCAAGATAACTGAATCCATCTTACCTAAGAGGCTATCTTGCAACTGTTGGGCTATATTTAAAGGAGCAGAATGTAAACTACAATCCTCATCATATCCTTCTAACCAATAAACATAATCCTCTTCAGGAAAGTTTATTAATTCAGCAATATCAGCACCTACTTTTAAAATCGACTCTATCTTAGCATTTAATTCTAATTTTACTGCTTCTACTTCATCTATTTCATCCTCATAAAACTCTATATCTTCTAATAACTCACTTAGATTCTTACCTAAATCATTTAAATTAATTAATAAATTATCAAACTCAACTATTAGACTTTCTTGCCAATATTGACCATCTCTAATGGATTCTATCAATCTTAATTTCCTATCTCTACCCTTAGTATTATTATCTATAAATCTAATTAAATTGTTAAACAAACTATGGCTTAAGTCATTTACCTTTCTAACTAAAGGAACTAATTTATTGTCTATATTCTGCTGAAAATTCTGCTTAATACTCTTCTTTAGACTACTAATTGTAACCCTAGTCTGTAACAATACACCTGTCTGTTGATCAAAATTATAAAGAGATTCTAAAAGCTTGATAAATCCCTTTCTATTGACCTTAAATCCTAAATAACTAGTAGCTACTTCCTCTATATTATGAGCTTCATCAAAGACTACCTGCTTATAAGGAGGTAATACGGCATTTTCACCATCTAAGCCTCTTTCTTGGCGTAAAGCCAAATCTGCAAATAATATATGATGGTTTACTACTAAAATATCGGCTTCTTGGGCTTCCTCACGAGCAAACATAAAATGGCATTGCTCATAATAAGGGCAACTTGCCCGTAAGCATAAATCACTCTCAGAAGAGATATTATCCCAAATGTCATAGCCAACTCTAAAATCCAAATCAGAACGGCAACCTGTTTCTGTCTCTAAGACCCAATGATGAATCTTAGATAATGTATTATAACCTTGATTATCCAACTGGGCTGATTTTCCAAACTGAACCAGCCTTCTAATACAGATATAGTTCTTTCTTCCTTTAACTAAGACTGCTTTAAAATCTAAATTGAAGATTTCTTGTAATAGAGGTATATCTTTTTTAATTAATTGTTCTTGCAAATTGATTGTATTAGTAGAGATTACAACCTTCTCTTCTTCTTTTAAAGCCATTAAAATACTTGGCACTAAGTAAGCCAAAGATTTCCCAGTACCAGTCCCTGCCTCTACCAACAAATGCTCCTTTTTAGAGAAGACTTCAGCAATCTTAACTGACATCTTCTGTTGCTCAGGACGATATTCATATTTATCAAAATAGGAATCTAATTTATTTCCTGGTGCAAAAAAGTCTCTTACCTCTTGTAAATACTCTTTTTGATTCATATCAAAGCTCCTTATTCTACTAAACTTTTAATAATGGTCAAATTATCTTGATCATTCTTCTGCTCATCAACTGGCGTCTCTAAAATAAAGGCGTTATCCTTTAACTGTGGATGGTTAACTAAATTTCTAAAACCTTCTAATCCAATTTTCCCCTCACCTATATGGTGATGCCGGTCTTTATTTGATCCCAATTCACCAATAGAGTCATTGGCATGAATGACACCTAACCTTTTAAGACCAATTCGAGAATCAATCTCCTCTAACAATATATCTACTTCCTCCTCTTCTCTAATATCATAACCTGCGGCAAAACCATGGCAGGTATCATAACAGATTCCTAGCTGTTTATGGTTATCTGCTTCTTTTATTATTCTTTCTAGCTCTTTAATACTCTTGCCAATTGCAGTCCCTGCTCCAGCTACATTCTCTAAGAGAATATTAACTTCTGGATCAGTCTCTGTTATTACTCTAATTAGTCCCTTTGCAATATTCTCTATCCCCTGGTCAATACCTGCTCCTGTATGGCTTCCAGGGTGTAAGACCATATATTTAGCTCCTATCTTATCAGCCCTCTTTATACCCGCAATTAAGGCCTTGATAGATTTATCATAGATATGCTCCTTAGGTGAAGCTAAATTGATTAAATAAGGGGTATGGACTACGACAGTTCCTAAATTATATTTAATTAGAGCATCTTTAAAGCATTGAGCTTCTTTATCACTTATCTCCTTAGCCTTCCAACCTCTAGGGTTAGTAGAGAATATTTGAAAGGCTCCACAGTCCAACTCTGCTGCTCTAACTACTGCTTGATCAATTCCTCCAGCAATTGACGTATGAACTCCAAATTTCATTATATCACCTCAATTCAATAGTTTCTAAAATTAATAATGACCAATAATATTAAAAAACATAAACTAGAATAACTCCAGTTTATGTCTTAGAATCTCTAATAATCTATTCGAATTTATTTACTTCCTTCATTTTCCTGCTTTAATGCATCTTTTCTAGAGAGATTTATTCTACCTAAATCATCGATACCAATTACCTTAACGAGTACTTCATCTCCAGTTTTAAGAATATCCTCTACCTTCTCAACACGCTCATCTGCTAATTTAGAGATATGAACTAGACCCTCTTTACCTGGTAAGACCTCTACAAAGGCACCAAAACCTGTTGTACGTTTAACCTCACCTAGATACATCTCTCCAACCTCTACTTCTTTAGTCAATTGTTCAATCATATTAATTGCATTTTGACCAGCTTCTTGATTTTCAGCAGCAATAAAGATAGTTCCATCATCTTCAATATCAATTTTAACTCCTGTTTCATCAACGATGCTTTTGATTGTTTTTCCACCTTTACCGATAACATCCTTAATCTTTTCAGGATCAATACTCATAGTAAGAATACTTGGAGCATATGGTGATAATTCAGCACGAGGCTTAGAAATAGCCTTCATCATCTCACCTAAGATATGAAGCCTTCCTATCCTAGCTTGCTCTAAGGCTTCCTTTAAAATCTCCTTAGAAACACCTTTAATCTTCATATCCATCTGTAAAGCAGTGATTCCATCTTCAGTTCCTGCTACCTTAAAGTCCATATCCCCATTAAAGTCTTCTAAACCTTGAATATCAGTTAAAACAGCTACATTATCACCTTCCTTCATTAATCCCATAGCAATTCCTGCAACTGGTGCCTTAATAGGTACTCCTGCATCCATTAAAGCTAAAGTACAACCACAGATACTTGCTTGAGAAGTAGAACCATTAGAAGATAGTACCTCAGAAACCATTCTAATAGTATAAGGGAACTCTTCAGCAGAAGGAATCATCGGTCTAAGTGCCCTCTCACCTAAAGCACCATGTCCAATCTCTCTTCGTCCAGGAGATCTCAATGGACTTGTCTCTCCAACACTATATGGTGGGAAGTTATAATGGTGCATATATCTCTTCGATTCTTGATCTTCTAATCCGTCTAATACCTGCTCATCACCTACAGCACCCAAAGTTGCTACTGTAAGAGCTTGAGTCTGTCCACGAGTAAATACCCCAGAACCATGGACTCTAGGTAATATTCCTACTTCACACCAGATAGGTCTTACTTCATCTAGCTTACGACCATCAACTCTAATTCTCTCATTTAATACCAAGCTTCTGATCGACTCTTTGGAAATTTTATCTAAATAATACTTTGTCTTACTTATAATCTCATCTAAATCTTCAGCTTCCTGATATTTATCTCTAAAGTATTCTGTTACTTCACTATAGACCGCATCTTTTTCAGTTCCACGTGTCTTCTTATCTTGATTCTGTAAGGCTTTGATTAGCCTATCACCTATATAATCTCTAATCTCAGCTTCCAATTCTTCATCATCTACAACGTGTAATTCTACCTCTACCTTCTCTTTACCTATCTCTGCAACAATCTTCTCTTGAAATTCAACCAATTTTTGAATCTCTTGATGTCCAAAACCTATTGCTTCAATCATATCTTCTTCTGAAACTTCATTAGCTCCAGCTTCTACCATCATTACTGCATCACCAGTACCTGCTACTGTTAAATCTAAGGCACTAGATTCATACTGTTCAATAGTTGGATTGATAACAAATTCTCCATCAACTAAACCTACTTTTACACCAGCAATTGGTCCTTCAAAGGGAATATCTGAAATAGATAAAGCAGCAGAAGCTCCTATCATTGCAGCAATATCAGCAGGATTATCTAAATCTAAAGATAATACAGTAGCCACAATCTGTACATCATTTCTAAATCCTTTTGGGAATAAAGGACGTAAAGGTCTATCAATTAAGCGTGCTGCTAAAGTAGCTGCATCACTTGGTCTGCCTTCACGCTTAATAAACCCTCCTGGTATCTTTCCAACAGCATATAATCTTTCCTCATAATTAATCATTAAAGGAAAAAAGTCCATACCAGGACGAGGATCAGACATAGTTGCAGTTACTAAAACTACAGTCTCTCCATATCTTACTAAAACTGAACCATTAGCCATTTCAGCCAATTTGCCAGTCTCAATCGTTAAATCTCGACCTCCAAATTCCATTGACCACTTATGTGACATAAATTCTTAACTCCCTTCTATATTAAGCTATCCTTATCTTATGTATTTAATAATATAATTATAAAAAATAATAATACCACTAAAATATCTCATTATTTGTTTTAACCACTATATTTACTAAGGTAATGTAGATAATAAACCATTATAGTAATCTATAGTTTATCCATATTTCTTAGATAATATTAAGTATTTTAATCATATTAGATCTTTATATTATGTAATAACTATTTTAATTATGAAAATGGATTTATTGACAAATTTTGTTCAATTATTAAAAGTTAAGAGCGGGTATTCCCGCTCTTAATAATCTACTATTTTGCTCTAATACCTAAATCAGCAACTAAATTACGGAATTGCTCGATATCTTTATTTCTTAGGTATTTAAGTAATCTTCTTCTCTTTCCAACCATCTTTAATAGACCACGTCTTGAACTATGATCTTTTTTGTGTACTTTTAAATGCTCAGTAAGTTCATTAATTCTTGCTGTTAAAACAGCAATTTGAACTGGAGCTGAACCAGTATCACCTTCGTTAATAGCATATTTCTCAATGATTTCTTGTTTTCTTGCTTCAGATAACATTAACTTTCACCCCCCTATTTTTCCAAATCCCCAATTACCAAGTCAATCGCTGGGAAACGACTAACCTAGTTAATGGTTAATTCCATATAATATTGTAGCATAATAATACTTAAATGTAAACTATATTAAATATTTTTTTAGATTAATAAATTCTATAAATTTTACTAATAATATTCATCTTTATAGTAATCTTAACCATAATATTTATTAAAATTTTCCAATTGTTGATCTGTATTACTCAAAATTTCTCTAGTAACTCTAACATCTTCTTTCATTCTATCTATTAACCCTTCTACAGTAGGGAATCTTTCTTCAGGTCTAATCCTTTCTACAAACTCCAATTCTAAACGCTGTCCATATATATTTTGATTAAAGTCTAGAATATAAACTTCAATACTGAACTTATTCTTATCAAAGGTAGGTAAAACACCTAAATGAACAGCTCCACCATAGATCTTGTCTGCTAGCTTTACACGACAAGCATAGACCCCTAGAGGTGGTAGAACATAATCAGCTAGGGGTTCTAAATTGGCTGTAGGAAAACCAAGTTTTCTTCCCCGTTGATCACCTTTGACCACCTTACAATCCAAGGAAAAGTTCCTACCTAATTGTTCTTTGACCTTTGAAACCTTACCATCTAAAATCAAATTTCTAATATAAGTACTACCTATATCTTGATTATTGATTTTTATGCTTGGAACAGATTGTACTTCAAACCCTAATTCTTTCCCCAACTCTTTTAGCTTGGCTGGAGTACCCTGAGCACGATATCCACATCTAAAATCTTCCCCTACAATAATCTCCTTTACTTTAAAACGCTTCACTAAATAGTCTTCTATAAATATCTGATAAGGCATTTGAGAAAAGTCTTCATCAAACTTCTGTACAATCAATTGATTTATTCCTAGATTTTGAATAATATTTCTTTTTTGGCTCCAACTTGTTAAAGCCTTAGGAGCCTTATCAGGAGATATAGTTTGTAAAGGATGGGGAAAGAAGGTAAATAATGAACTATCATAATCTAACTCTTTAGCTCTTTTTACTGCTAAATTAATTATATGTTGGTGACCTAAATGTACTCCATCAAAGGTTCCTAAGGTCATTACTGTAGGTCGATTTCTAGTTTGATTGTAGTATATCTCCATTTAGTACACCTCTCCTTTCAAGAGGTAATTAAGATTAAATTTGAGAATAAAGTAAGGTTCAAATTCTACTCAAAGTCAATCTAGATATCTAAACAAATATTCTTTCAGGTTTAAAGATATCCTTATTATGATAGGTATAAACACCTATAAAATCCCCCGCAGAATTATAGACTCTAAACTTCTCTCCAACTTCCACTTCATCATTTAATTTAGTTGCTAAGTTGTCCCATTCTATAGATACTCCATTACTGATGGGTTCATCAAATTCTGACTTAACCTTAATCGCCTTCAAATGTTCCAGAGCTTTATCTAATGGTTCAAGGACTTCTTCAATTCTATCCTTGGCTACCAAAAATTCAAGTTCTTCTAGAGTTATTGCTTTATCTAAAGAAAATTCTCCTACCTTAGTTCTAACTAAAAAGGACATATAAGCACCTATCTCTAATCTTTTACCAATATCAGCACATAATGTTCTAATATAAGTTCCTTTAGAACACTCAACATCTATGATTAACTTCTGACCATCAAAATCTATCAACTTTAAATCATAGATAGTAATTTTTCTAGGCTTTCGCTCAACCTTCTTACCCTGTCGTGCTAATTCATAAAGTCTCTTCCCTTTATGCCTAATAGCTGAATACATTGGAGGAACCTGTTCAATCTCTCCTTTAAATTCATCTAAAACCTTTCTAATCTCTTCTTCATTTAGCATAAAATCTTCAACTTGATTTGTGACCTCTCCAAAAGCATCAAGGGTAGTAGTTTCAGTACCAAATTCCATCTCTGCCCTATAAACTTTACGAGTTTCTGTTAAAAAAGGGACGACTTTAGTAGCTCGTCCTATACAAATAGTTAAAACTCCTGCTGCTCCAGGGTCTAAAGTCCCAGCATGGCCAATCTTCTTTATACCAAAAAGCTTTCTACAAGAGAAGATAACATCAAAAGATGTCATTCCTGGAGGTTTTAAAATGTTGATAATTCCTTT
Organism: Orenia metallireducens; assembly: GCF_001693735.1. Lineage (GTDB taxonomy): Bacteria > Bacillota > Halanaerobiia > Halobacteroidales > Halobacteroidaceae > Orenia > Orenia metallireducens. The sequence goes on along the minus strand of NZ_LWDV01000008.1, from coordinate 350,784 downwards.
CATACTAGTTCACCTGACTTAGTTCTTTTTTGATTGTAGAAATTACAGCATCTTCTGCTTTAATTAAAGTATCATTAATAGTACATCCTGCAGCTTTTGAATGACCTCCACCACCAAATTGATGGGCTATCTTATCAACAGAGAAATAGTAATTAGATCTTAAGCTGACTTTAACAGTACTATCTTCAACCTCTTTAAATAAAACCCCTACCTCTACACCAGCTAAGCTTCTTGGATAATCTACCAATCCATCAGCATCCTCTAAAGTAGAGCCAGTGGCTTTTAATAAATCTTGACTGACCTTTATCCAAGCTACTTTTCCAGAATCATCAACTTTAAGATTTTCTAATACCTTACCTTTTAACTTTAAGCTTGCATAAGAGTATGTATCAAAAACCTCTTTGCAGATCTTAGCTGTGTTGACATTATAGGTCAACAAGTCTGCCATAATCTGATGGGTCTGAGCTGTTGTATTAGAATAACGAAAAGATCCTGTATCAGTAATCAATCCTGTAGCTATAGCAGTAGCAATTTCTTTGTCCATCTTTATCTCTTCAATTTCCGATATTAATTGATAGACTAACTCTGTTGTAGCTGCAACATCACCCAATAAGTTATAATCACCAAAAGAAGGGTTATCACCATGATGGTCAATGTTAATAATTGTTTTATCAGCAAGGAGCTCTTCAACTCTAGCAATCCGTTTAAAATCACTACAATCCAATATGAAGCATAGATCAAAATCTACCTCCATATCACTTTCATAAGAAATAATTTTATCAATATCAGGTAGAAAAGAGAAAGAGCTTGGCAGAGTATCATCTATTATCATTACTGCTTTTTTACCCATCTGCTCTAAAGCTAACTTTAATGCAGTAACTGAACCTAAATTATCACCATCTGGACTGACATGACTTGTAATTAGAAATTTATTATTCTTTCTAATCAAATTAATGATTTCATTAATCTTCTTCAAGCTCATCGATCCCATCTTTTTTATCCTGATTTATCTCTTCTAAGATCTTAAAGACTCTAGTTCCTGTTTCGATTGCATTATCATATCTAAAGATAACTTCAGGAACATGGCGCAATCTAATTCTCTTACCTAATTCTTTACGAACAAAACCTGTAGTAGCTTCTAAACCTGCCATAGTCTCCTCTTTATCTCCATTTAAAATACTAACAAAGATTTTAGCATGTCTTAAATCTCCAGATACTTCAACATCAGTTACAGTAACAAATCCTATCCGTGGATCTTTAATATCCTTTTGTAACAAATCACTTACTTCTTTTTTTATCAATTCTGCAAGACGCTCTGGACGATGACCAGACATATCTATCAACTCCTATCAAATAATAACTAGCGACTGGGACAAGTTACTAATAACTCATTTTACTTGTTACTAGTTACTCGTCTTTTGCCACTAACTTATAATGTTCTCTTTACTTCCTCAAAGTCATAAATCTCCATGATATCTCCTTCTTTAAGATCATTATAACCTTCAATACCAATTCCACATTCATATCCTTCTGCTACTTCCTTAACATCATCTTGGAATCTCTTTAATGAACCAATCTCACCTTCATGGATAATAGTTCCATCCCTAAGTAACCTTACTTTTGCATTTCTATTAACAGTGCCATTAGTTACATAAGCACCAGCAATGGTTCCGATTTTAGGTACTTTAAAGGTCTGTCTTACCTCTACTTGACCTAGTACTACCTCTTTATAATCTGGATCTAATAATCCTTCCATCGCACTCTTAACATCATCAATTGCTTTATAGATGACCCTATAAGTTCTAATATCTACCTTTTCTTTCTCAGCAACTTTACGTGCATTTGCACCAGGACGAACATTAAATCCGATAATAATAGCATTAGAAGCAGCAGCCAACATAACGTCAGTTTCTGTAATACCCCCAACACCACCATGAAGCATCTTCACTTCAACTTCATCGGTACTTAGTTTCTGTAATGATTGTTTAACTGCCTCTACAGAACCCTGTACATCAGCCTTAACAACAATATTTAACTCTTTAACTTCACCTTGTTGGATTTGGCTAAATAGGTCCTCTAAATTAACAGTTGTATTTCTACTTAATTCATCTTCTCTTCTCTTATTTTGTCTCTTTTGAGCAATATCTCTTGCACTTTGATCATCTTCTACTACTTCTAGTAAGTCCCCCGCATTAGGGACATCAGATAATCCTAATACCTCTACTGGTGTAGCAGGTCCTGCTTCTTCAACTCTCTCACCTTGGTCATTAATCATTGCTCTAACTCTACCTGACGCTAGCCCTGCTACAATAGCATCTCCAACTTTTAAAGTACCATTCCTAACTAAAATAGTGGCTACTGGTCCACGACCTCTATCTAACTCTGCTTCAACAATAATACCATTAGCTGGTCTATTTGGATTAGCCTTTAATTCTTCCATTTCCGCTGTTAATAAAATCATCTCTAATAACTCATCTAGATTTTCCTTTTTAAGTGCAGAGATCGGAACACAGACTGTATCTCCACCCCAATCCTCAGGAATCAATCCATGATTCATTAACTCTTGCTTAACTCTATCTGGTTGTGCATTTGGGCGATCCATCTTATTAATAGCTACTATAATTGGAACTCCAGCTGACTTAGCATGGTTAATAGCTTCAATAGTTTGTGGCATAATACCATCATCTGCAGCAACTACTAAAATAGCTATATCCGTTGCTTGTGCTCCACGAGCTCTCATAGAAGTAAAGGCCTCATGACCTGGTGTATCCAAAAATGTAATTTTCTGTCCATTTACTTTTACCTGATAAGCACCAATATGCTGAGTAATCCCACCAGCTTCACTTGCAGTTACCTCAGTTTCTCGAATAGCATCTAATAAAGTTGTCTTACCATGGTCAACATGCCCCATTACAGTTATAACAGGAGGTCTTAACTTTAAATCCTCTTTCTTATCTTCTATATCATTTACTAATCCAAAAATATCTTCCTCTTCTTCCTCTTCTTCCTCTTCAATGGCATAGCCATATTCTGCTGCTACTACTTCAAGTTGATCTGAAGTCAATTCTTGATTAATAGTAGCCATAATTCCTAAACCGATTAATTTAGCCATTAAAGTACTTGGATCAACATCTATCTCTTCTGATAACTCTTTTACAGTCATAGCCCCTTCTACTTTAATTACCTTACTATCATCAACCTCTTCTGCCCCTTCACCTTCACCTAAAACCATATCCATTATTAATTCTGCAGTCTCTTCATTTATCGTACTCATATGACTTGTCACATCAACGCCTAAATCCTGTAACATCTTAATTAATTCCTTATTTGATAATTCCAATTGCTCAGCTAACTTATAAATTCTAATACCCATTATCCGGACACCTCCACTATTAAATTCTTAGGACAGTAAAATCCATATAACTACCAACTAATAACTAAGTAGCAGCTATGAAATTTTCTGTTTTCTTATCTTAATTTTCTTTAGACACACTATCTATTATGAAAGTTGTGATTCACTTTTAATATCTATCTTCCAACCAGTTAACTTAGCAGCTAACCTAGCATTCTGCCCCTCTTTTCCAATTGCTAATGACAACTGATAATCTGGTACAACAACCTTAGCCACATTTGCTTCTTCATTTACTTCTACATTTAAAACTTCTGCTGGACTTAATGCATTAGCTATAAATTTCTTAGGCTCTTCATTCCATTGTACAATATCTACCTTCTCTCCACTTAGCTCATCTACAATAGCTCTAACTCTTGCTCCATTAGGACCTACACAAGCTCCAACTGGATCTACATCCTCTTGTGTAGAATGTACAGCTATCTTAGAACGATGTCCAGCTTCTCTAGCTACTGACTTAATCTCAACAACACCATCATGTATTTCAGGAACTTCTAACTCAAACAATCTCTTTAATAAACCAGGATGTGTTCTAGAAACTAAAATATTAGGTCCTTTAGAAGTCTGGTTTACTTCAACGATATAAACTTTAATTCTATCACCTTGCTGATATCTTTCATTTTGAATCTGTTCAGTTGGAATCAAAACTGCTTCAGTCTTGCCTAAATCGATAATGACATTATTCTTATGCTGGCGTTGAACTAGTCCAGTTAAGATATCCCCTTCTCGATTTACAAACTCTTCAAAGATTATATCACGTTCAGCTTCTCGAATTCTTTGAATAACTACTTGTTTAGCCGTTTGAGCAGCTATTCTACCAAAGTTACCTGGGGTAACCTCAATCTCAATTTGATCTCCTATAGAGTAATTTGGATTCTTTTTGATTGCATCTTCTAACAAGATTTCTTGTTCTGGATTTAACACATCCTCTACAACAGTCTTTTTAGAATAAACATTCACTTCTCCAGTACTTTGATCAATCTCAACATCAACATTACCAGCGGCACCAAAATCGCGTTTATAAGCTGATTTTAAAGCCGCTTCAATTGCATCTAATAAAGTAAGTTTGGGAATACCTTTATCCTTTTCAATATCTTCTAATGCCTGAATTAACTCAATATTCATTTTAAAATTCCTCCTTAATAATACCTAAAACTCAATCGCTAATCTAGTCTGAGCAATCTTATCTCTTGGGATTATAACTTCTTCATCACCTATCTTTATCTTAACTTCACCATCTTCTAAACCTAATAACTCTCCTATAAACTTCTTTTCACCATTAATTGGAGCATATGTAGATACATCTATTAACTTACCTGTAAATCTCTTAAAATCTTTTTCAGTCTTTAAAGGTCGGTCAATCCCTGGGGATGAAACTTCTAATAGATAAGAGTTTTCAATTGGATCATTAGCATCTAATGTATCACTTAAACTTCTGCTTATTTCTTGGCAATCATCTAAGGAGACTCCACCTTCTTTGTCTATAAAGACTCTTAAAATCCAATTCTCTCCTTCTTTCTTATATTCTACATCTACTAATTCCAATTCTCTTGCTTCTACAATAGGTTCAGCAACTTCTGCTATCAATTCTTCTGTCTTTTTCCCCATAAAAATCCCCTCTCTCTTATAATTTGCAGGCGCTTATTAATAGTAATTAGCAGTTAGTGATTATGATATATTTAAATCAAAAATAATTATTATAAATAGACTATTTTTTAAATCATCCAACTATAAGATTAGATTTATAATCTATATCACAGTTGAATTAGATGATAGTAATTAGTGAATAATAAATTTAGCAAAAATTATAAATTTAAAATATTATAAGCTTCACTTTATCTTACCAAGATTTCTAAGAAATTATTCTTATTATAATTTTATTTTATTACATTCAAGACTATTACATAACTAAAGAGTGGGCCAAAACCCACTCTTTTGCTTACTAACTATCAATTAATATGCATACTACATTTTAGCATATTATCAATGAATTTGCAACCACTTTACCCAAAGAGGGATAATTGATTGGTTTCAGGCCATCCATCTAGGGAACCATGTTCTTTCATAACTTCAATTACAGTCTTACTCAAACCAGCTCTATTACTTAAATCTTCGATAGAAGTAAATTCTCCTTCTTCTCTAGATTTAACAAGATTTTCAGCTGCACTCTGTCCCAATCCCTGTAAACTGATAAATGGTGGTAATAGTCCCTCTTTAGTAATTTGAAACTCTTTAGCCTTAGATTTATAGACATCTACTTGTGTAAACTTAATCCCTCTAGCCATCGCTTCAACAACAATTTCAAGTACAGTAAGTGTATTCTTATCTTTGGCTGTTGCATCATTGCCTTTCATTTTAATCTCTTGAATCTTCTTCTCCACAAACTCCCTACCCTGTAATACAATTTGAGCATCAAAATCATCAGCTTTGATTGTAAAGTAAGTATTATAAAAAGCCTCTGGATAATGGACTTTGAAATAAGCAATTCTAAAAGCCATCATTACATAAGCAGCTGCATGGGCTTTTGGGAACATATATTTAATCCGTTTACAGGATTCAATATACCAATCAGGAACATTATGTTCTTTCATTACCTTCTCCTCTTCCTCAGTCAATCCTTTACCTTTACGGACATGCTCCATCATCCAAAAGGCCTCTGAAGGCTCTATCCCTTTATGAATTAAATAATTCATAATATCATCACGTACCGAAATTACTTCTGATAATTCTGCAACCCCAGCTTTAATAAAGTCCTGAGCATTATTCAACCATACATCAGTACCATGAGATAAACCACTAATCCGAACTAATTCAGCAAAGGTTGTTGGCAGGGTCTCACGAAGCATCCCCCGTACAAAGCTAGTACCGAACTCTGGAATACCTAAAGTTCCTATCTTAACTCCAATTTCCTCTTCTGTTACACCTAAGGGCTCAACACTAGAGAAGATACCCATAGTTTGGGGATCATCTAAAGGAATCTCCTTAGGATCAATTCCTGTAATATCTTGTAGCATCCTAATACTGGTCGGATCATCGTGACCAAGTATATCCAACTTCAACAGATTATCATGAATAGAGTGGAAGTCAAAGTGAGTAGTCAAAGTATCGGTATCCATGTCATTAGCTGGCTTTTGTATTGGAGTAAAATCATAAATTTCCATATCACTAGGCACTACAATCTGACCACCTGGATGCTGTCCTGTTGTCCTTTTGACTCCAGTACATCCAGAAGCCAAACGAGTAATTTCAGCCTTTCTTAATATTAGAGCATTATCCTCTGCATGACCCTTAACAAAACCATAAGCTGTTCGCTCAGCAATGGTTGAAATAGTACCTGCTCTATATACATAGTCTTTCCCAAAAAGTGTCTCTGTATACTTATGAACTTCTGGCTGATACTCCCCAGAGAAGTTAAGGTCAATATCTGGTACCTTATCACCTTTAAATCCTAAGAATACTTCAAAAGGAATATCAAAACCATCCTTAATCAATGGTACTCCACACTCAGGACAATCTTTATCATCTAAGTCAGCTCCCACACCCACTGAACCATCTGTGATAAACTCTGAATATTTACATTCTGAACATCTATAATGGGGTGGTAATGGATTAACCTCAGTAATCCCTGTCATCGTAGCTGCAAAAGAAGAACCTACAGAACCACGAGAACCTACCAAATAACCATCATCTAAGGATTTTTTTACAAGCTTCTGAGACGTCAAATAGATAACTGCATATCCATTCCCAATAATAGAGTTTAATTCCCTCTCTAATCTCTTCTCTACCAATTCAGGTAATTGCTCTCCATACCATTCTTTAGCCTTATTATAAGCCATACTCCTAATCTCCTCATCGGCACCTTCAATAGTAGGTGTGAATAGTTTATCAGGAATGATTTCAACTTCTTCAACCATATCTGCTATCTTTTGAGGATTATAGATAACCAGCTCTTTAGCGATCTCTTCTCCAAAATAATCAAACTCTGCTAACATCTCACTGGTAGTTCTAAAATATAAAGGTGCTTGGTCTGCTGCATCACTAAAGCCTTGACCCTCCATTAAAATTTGACGATAAATACTATCTTCTGGATCTAAGAAATGAACATCACCAGCAGCAATTACTGGTTTTCCTAGCCTCTTTCCTAATTCATAGATCTTACGGTTAATATCTTGTAACTCTTCTAGGGAGTTAACCTCTCCTTTTTCCAATAAGAACTTATTGTTACCTATTGGTTGAATCTCTAAATAATCATAGAACTTAGCCAACTTCTCCAATTCGTTGTCAGGCTTTCCTCGTAAAATCTCCTTATACAACAACCCAGCTTCACAAGCTGAACCAACAATTAACCCCTCTCTCTTCTCCAATAAGTCGCTTTTTAAGATACGTGGCTTCTTATAGAAGTTCTCAATATGGGATTTAGAGACAAGTTTATAAAGATTCTTAAGACCTTTTTGATTCTTAACCAAAATAGTAGTATGGTGTGGATAAATCCGCTTATAATCAATTTCACTGGTCAATTGATTTATTTCTGTTAACTTAGATATATCCTCTTCTTTTATCAACTCAATTAATTCTAATAATATCTCAGCAGTAACTTTAGCATCATCACTAGCCCTATGGTGATTTTCTAAATCCTTATTAAAGTAATCAGCCAATTTATTCAATTTATAACTCTTTAAATCAGGCACAAGTGCTCTAGCCAAATTTAACGTATCCATTGCAGGGTTGCTTAAATTTCCTTTATCTAATCTTCTTAACTTGTCCTCAATAAAACTCAAATCAAAAGAGAGGTTATGAGCAACTATTGTAGCACCTTCAATAAACTCTAAAAATTGATCTATTACCTCCGCCAGTTTAGGAGCATCGGCTACCATTTGATTATCAATCCCTGTTAACTCCGTGATTTTAGTTGGAATACCCCTCTCTGGTTTGACAAAACTTTGATATATATCTACAATCTCTCCATTTTTAACTTTAGCTGCACCAATCTCTATAATTTCATTATTGTGAGGATTAAAACCAGTAGTCTCTAAATCAAAAACTACATAAGTCTCTTCATCTAAGCCTTTATCGGCTGGATTAATGATAATTGGTTCACCATCATCAACTAGATAAGCCTCTAATCCATAAATAACTTTAATATCTTCACCTCTAGAAGCATTATAAGCATCAGGAAAACTCTGTACAACTCCATGATCAGTAATAGCTATAGCAGGATGCCCCCATTCAATAGCCCGCTTAATAACAGTTTTAACATCAACTATAGCATCCATAGCACTCATCTTAGTATGGAGATGAAGCTCAATACGCTTCTCTTTAGCTTCATCTTTTTTGCCCTCAACGGTAATTGGGATAACATCATTAGCCATCATCGATAACTCTTGATCATACTTATCGTGCTGCACTCTCCCTCTAACCTTGACCCATTTCCCTTTACTTATCTTCTGTGATAAATTATCACCTTTATTTTCAAAGACCTTAATAGTAATAGAATCACTTTGATCACTGATTGAGAAGATTACAAGATTTCTACCACTCTTTAACTCTCTAATATCTATTTCAAATATCTTACCTTGTAAGATAACATTATTATCCTCTCCAACAATCTCAGAGATAGCAATAGGATCACCATCAAACTTTCTACCTAGCCATACATTAGGATCATTGCTATTCTTAGACTTAGCTTTATAGTTATAGGATGAATTATTATAGTTATTGAAATTATTAGAGTTATTAGTAGTTGAACCATTGCCCTTTTCAATCTGACTAATACTTTGAACTAAGCTATTCATATATTCATCCTTCTCTTTAGCCATCTGATCTTCCATCTCTGATAATTCTTCCTCAAAATCTCCTAATACAAAGTTAACCTTAACCCTCTTCCCATACTCTTCTTCAATAATTTCCTGTAGGATATTATCACATTTTTTATTATTTAAAACCTCAATAGCTACTTTGTTCTTAACTTCAACAATTAAAATATCATTGTTCAAATTCCAGCGGGATAAAGATAACCAACCATTGGTCTGTGGGACTTCTTCTCTTACCTTTTGAATTATTTCTTCCCAATAATTTTTTAAAATTAATTCCAGAGGTAAGTCAGGGTCATAATAATTGAGGGTGTATTGGAATTCACCCTCAGCAAATAGCTCATTGCCTATATTCTTAACAATAGGGTCTAAATCGATACTTTTAGGAACTTTCAAGTCAACTTTACAATGATTAGCTGTTAGGTTAACTTCTACTCTTTTAATCCTAATTGTATCCAATAACCCTTTAGAAACACTCAACTTTTCTTTTAATTTCTCTTTAAAAACGTTAGTGTCTTCAGCCTTAATTAACACTTTCGGCATCCTTATCTCTCCTTCAATCTAGCTCTTTAATCTGCACCTCAATTATACCTACTATCTCTGTTAATAAAACAAATAAATAATTGACCTCTATCTGTTTTGGTTTCTTAACCCTAAAATTTATATATAGATTTGGTTCATTATAGCAATGCTCTATACTTATATCCCTAATAATAATATTATTCTCTCCTAAGACGGAACCAATCTTGCCTAAAGGACCTGGCTGGTCAAAGGCTTTGACCCTAATTAAATATTTTCTATGGACATTTGATATATTCTTCTCTACTTTACTTAATAGAGTTAAAGTTAAGATAGCTAAAAAAGTTGCTGTAAAAGCACTCAAATAAAATCCCGCTCCTAATGCCAGTCCAATACCAGCTACAGCCCATAGTCCTGCTGATGTTGTTAGCCCTTTTACAGAAAAGCCCTCTCTAATAATTGTTCCAGCTCCTAAAAAACCAATTCCACTAATAACTTGAGCAGCAATTCGACCTGGATCTCCAGGATCTGATCTAGTAGCTTCATATAACATTGGTACTTTAAGAGAAACAATCATCATCAACGTTGAACCTATTGAGACTAAAATATTAGTTCTAAAACCAGCAGGTCGAGCATTTCTTTCTCGCTCAAAACCAATTGCTCCACCTAAAATACATGATAAAACTAATCTTAATATAATCTCCCTTTCTGACACAGACTTACCACATCCCTAAAAATTTATAATGTTGGTTATTAATAACCAACATTATAAATTAATCATTATAATAAATTGTCAAAAGAAATATTACCTAACTTTTCTAGTACTAGAGAAGTTCTTTAATACCTCCCAATACATCTTTAGTCTTGACATAAATCCTTTTACAAATCCCCTTTTTTCCTCTTTCATCACGTGGGATAAATCCTCTAAAACAACCTCTTTTAAGCTAATATTGTTGACTTTAATATATTGAGTTAATGCCATCTCTACACCAAAACGGGTCACATCCAAGTCAGGTATATTATCTAATATTCTCCTTCTTACTGCTCTTTGTCCCGATAAAAAAGGTGCTATCTTTTGAGCTAAATCAGTAAACATTCTACCTTCTGCAAAGATACCTATAGTCGTCTCAACATCTCCATTAATTACAGGTATTAACAATCTATCAATATGTTCTTTCTTTAACCCTAATAAATCGGCATCTAAGAAGAGTACTATATCAGCTTGACTCTCTTCAACTCCTGCTTTCATGGCAGCTCCCTTACCTTTGTTAGTAGGCAAATCAATCACCTTAACCCCTACTTTAGTAGCTACTTTAGCAGTATTATCTGTTGAACCATCACTAACAACAATCACCTCATCTACTAACCTATGCTCATTAACTATACTAGCTACCTCTTTAATTGTCTTTTCTTCATTATAAGCTGGGATAACAGCAGTAATTTTCATCAAATATTTCCCCCTAAAAGATTAATCCAACTTAGCAATCAATTCTTTAATTTGAGATAAATATTGGTCAATTTCAATCTTTGATTCTTCGCCAGTCTTTCTAAGCTTAACCTCTAGTGTCCCCTCTTTTAATGAACGCCCTCCGATAGTAATTCTAATTGGGCATCCAATTAAATCAGCATCATTAAATTTGACACCAGCTCTCTCTTTTCTATCATCTAATAACACATCTATTCCCTCTGAAGTCAATTCGTGATAAATTTGTTCAGCTCTTTCACTTACTTCATTATTCTTACCCAAAACTAAGATTTCTACTAGAAAAGGAGCTAAAGCTTTAGGCCAAACAATTCCATATTCATCATGATTTTGCTCAATTGCAGCTGCTACAGTTCGAGTAATTCCGATTCCATAGCATCCCATTACCATAGGCTTACTCTTTCCATTCTCATCTAGAAAAGTTGCACCTAAAGGCTCACTATACTTAGTGCCTAGTTTAAATACTTGGCCTACCTCAATACCTGGAGTCAAACTTAAGTGCCCACCGCAATGGATACACTTCTCTCCCTCTTTTACCTCTCGAATATCAGCAACCTCTTCTATTTCAAAATCTCGCTGAGGATTAACATTAACATAGTGTTTATCAACTTGATTTGCTCCAGCCACCCCATTAACTACTTCCATTACCAATTCATCGGCAATAATTCTGACATTATCAAGGTTAACTGGACCAGTAAAACCTTTAACTGTATTTAAACTCTCATAATCCTCATCGCTTATAAGTTCCAGATTAACTATATCCAATAGATTACCCAATTTAATGTCATTAACCTGATAATCTCCCCTTACTAATGCTAATATTATTTCATCTTTTCCTTGATATAATACGGCTTTAATCATTTTTTCTGCTGGTAAATCTAACTCTGCTACCAATTCTTCAATTGTAGTTATATCTGGAGTATCAATAATTTCTAACGCTTTAGCCTCTTCATTATTTTTAACAGTCTCACTTTTAGATTTAGCCAACTCTAAATTAGCCGCATAATTACATTCTTCACAATAAACTACAATATCCTCTCCAGCATCAGCTAATACCATAAATTCATGGGAATCACTCCCACCAATTGCTCCAGTATCTGCTTCTACAGGCCTATATTCTAGGCCACATCTACTATAAATATTACAATAAGCATCATACATCTTCTGATAACTCTCTTGTAAACCATCTTCATCAATGTCAAAACTATATGCATCCTTCATAATAAATTCTCGACCACGTAAAACTCCAAAACGAGGTCTAATCTCATCTCGATACTTACTTTGAATTTGATAAAGATTTAAAGGTAATTCCTTATAAGACCTAACCTCATCACGTACTAAATCAGTAATTACCTCTTCATGAGTTGGTCCTAAACAGAAATCTCTTCCATGTCTATCCTTTAATCTCATTAATTCTGGACCATAATTTTGAAATCTACCAGACTCTTCCCATAGTTCTGCTGGTTGTAGAGCTGGTAATAACAACTCCTGAGCTCCAGCTTTATTCAACTCTTCTCGAACGATATCCTCAAACTTTCGAATAACACGATATCCTAAAGGTAAATATGTATAAATTCCTGAGCTTAATTTTCTCATTAAACCAGCTCTTAACATCAATTGATGGCTAATAACCTCTGCATCAGCTGGTGTCTCTTTTAAAGTTGGTATATACATCTGTGACATCTTCATAACCAAAATCCTCCTCTATTATCCTAATTACATCTTAAAATTCTATAAGACTAACTTAAATTCTATCAAGTATATATTTTATTGTCAATCTATTGACAATTAGATGCTAAATATCAATTGTAAACGATATTTATGAAAATAATCTCTAATCAAGATTATCTATCTCTTTCATCAATTCATCTACTAAATCTTCTGCTGGAACTTTTTTAATAACCTCTCCCTTTTTAAAAATAAGCCCTACATCTTTACCACCAGCAATTCCTAAATCTGCTTCACGAGCCTCTCCAGGACCATTTACTACACACCCCATAATAGCAACTTCAATATCTTTATCTAAGGTTTTAATCTTCTCTTCTACTTGATTTGCAATTTCAACCAAGTTAATCTCAGTTCTTCCACAAGTTGGGCAAGATATGATATTTACCCCACCTTTTCTTAAATTTAAAGACTTAAGAATACTATAAGCAACCTCTATCTCTTCGACTGGGTCTCCAGTTAAAGATACTCTAATGGTATCTCCTAAGCCTTGTGCAAGGATTGCACCTATTCCCACAGCAGACTTGATAGTCCCTGATTTAATGGTTCCAGCCTCAGTAATTCCAATATGTAAAGGATAATCAACCTCTTTAGCTATTAATTGATAAGCCTCTAAAGTCTTCATAACATTGGAAGCTTTAAGAGAAATTATAATATCATAAAATCCAAATTTCTCTAATAGCCTTATATGCTTTAAGGCACTCTCTACCATTGCTTCTGCCGTTGGATGTCCATATTTTTTAAGTAATTCTCTTTCTAATGAACCTGCATTTACACCTACCCGAATTGGTACCTTCTTCTCTAAAGCACTTTTAGCTACTAACTTAACCTTCTCTTCATTACCTATATTTCCAGGATTGATTCTCAAGCCATCAATTCCCTGTTCCAACACCTCTAAAGCCAATCTATAATCAAAGTGTATATCAGCAATTAAAGGTATCTTAATCTGACTTTGAATTTCACTTACTTTAGATGCAGCCTCTTTATCAGGAATAGCTACTCTAACCAGTTCACAACCTGCTTCTTCCAATCTCTTAATTTGAGCAACAGTTGCTTTTACATCTCTTGTATCTGTATTTGTCATAGATTGGACGGAGATAGCTGCATCTCCGCCAATCTGTACATTTCCTATCTTTACTGCTTTTGATTCTCTTCTTACCATTAATTTCACCTACTTTAACCTATCACAATTTTCACAATTCTCATTACATTCTTTTCTATAAGGATGTACCAACATATCTAATCTTCTAATTCGCTGTAAAGCCTCTCCAAAATCAATCTTAACCCTATGGTGAGCTCCATCCTCTTGCTCATCCATATCATCAGCATCTGAAACCAACTTCTGTAAAGGAGTTAACTTTACATTCTTACTAACAGGACTGGAACCACTGTGAAATAATATAGCTAGAGCAATCTCCCTAGCTTTACCAAGGTCTTCTCCTTTTAAGATTAACAACTCATGGGCCCGTTCAGCACCTTTAATGGTATGAATATCAAATTCATTATAAGATTCAAAATCCCATTCACCATGCCTTTCCCAATTAGTATGCCCTATATCATGTAATAAAGTAGCTTTAGTAGCCAAGTCAACACAGACATTTCTCTCAACTGCTAACTCAAAAGCATATTCGGTAGTTACTACTATATGTGCATAACCAGCTTTTGGTAAGTGTTTTTTAGCAACACTATCAGTAATTAAAGATTCTAAAGTTACATGCCTATCAAACATACTATTCCTCCTTTGACAAACAGTAAGTAGTAATGAGTGACAGGTAACGAGTTACTAGTAACTGCCAACTAGCGAAAAACGATAACCATTATCACACCTTTCATTATTTCCCTGCACACTTATCACAAAGCCCTTCATTTCTTTGGACTTGAGCATAAGCCTCTTTACCGCATTTACGGCAATTTGTTCCCATAATTTCAAAACAATTTTCACAAAATCCATGCTTGTGTACAAATTTAGGGTCTGCTTTACCGCAAGCACGACAAACACAATCTTTACAATACCCTTTATTCTCTTGTACCTGCTTAGGCGCTACCTTTCCACACGCTTTACAAGCATAGTATCCACCCTTCTTTCTCTCCAATTCTTTTACACAATTCTCACAGATATTCTCATTCTTTAAAATTCTAACTTGTGTAGCCTCTGTTCCGCATAATTTACAATACCTTTTTGCTCTACGCCCTGTAACCCTATTAGGATCTAACCATTTACTACCACGTCTATTCTTCTGTTTAGCCATATCTATCACCTCAACTAGATTTAAGTAGAAATATTACTTAAAGTTCAAATTTAAATTATTGATCGTATATCTTTAATCATAATTACAACAAACAATACCATTAGTAATACAAAACCTACTAAATGGACCATCCCTTCTTTCTCGGGATCAACTGGCTTCCCTGTGATTAATTCCCAACCTAAAAAGACCAGTCTTCCTCCATCTAAAGCAGGTATAGGTAGTAGGTTCATTATACCTAAATTTATACTAATTAACGCAGAAAATTCCATCAATCTTAACATACCTGAACGAGCTGCATCTCCAACAAATTGTGCTATTTTGACTGGTCCACTAACATCACTAGCCATCTGACCAGTTACCATCTTCCATAATCCTAAGATTAGACCATATATATATATACCAGTTCTTTGAATACCAAGCCAAATAGCTTCAAAAATATTGACAGACTTTCTATTATAGACCGGAATAATTCCAATAACACCAACTTCTCTATCCTCATCTAGTCTAGGGACAACATTTAACTCAAGGATTTGATTGTCTCTCTCTACCTGTAGAGCAATCTCTTGATTAGGATTTTTATTTATTATTCCAGCTAACTCTTCCCAGTTGCCTACTTTTTGATTATTAACAGCTAATATCTTGTCTCCATCCCTTAAACCAGCCTCATAAGCAGGTTGTTCAGGAAATACTTGACCTATTACCGTACTCTCAGAAGTATTTACTTCAACACCATAAATACTGAAGATTAGAGTAAAAAAGAGTGCTGCTAATAAGAAGTTCATAACTGGTCCCATAAAGATAACCCAAAATCTCTGCCAAACACTTTTCTGGAACAAACACTTCTCTTCTCTAAAAGCTTTCTGATAAAGTTCTACCTCTTCTTGCTTAATATCATCACCATTATCATCAACAGGCATCTCCCCTGTCATTTTACAGTACCCACCTAAAGGTAATAATCTAATAGAGTATAGCGTTTCTCCATATTGTTTTCCAAGAAGTTTTGGTCCCATTCCAATAGCAAATTCCTCTACCTGAACACCTACATATTTAGCCACCATAAAATGTCCTAATTCATGAAAAAAGACCAAAATTCCTAAAACAATTATAAATGAAACAAGAGTTGTTAACAAACTTTCTCACCTTCTTTCTGAGCTTCTAATCTAGCCCAAGTGTCTGCTTCTATAATCTGATCTAAAGTTGGATTATCTACAACCGTATGAGCAGACATCACCTTCTTAATCAACTTAGGAATATCTATAAATTTAATCTTTCCTTCTAAAAATTTACTAACAGCAATTTCATTAGCTGCATTTAAGACTGCTGGCATTGTCCCACCCCTTCTTCCAGCCTCATAGGCATACTCTAAGCACGGAAAAAGATCTTTTCTAGGTTCTTCAAAGGTCAACGCCCCAACCTTAGCCAAATTAAGGCTCTCTAAATTATTAGTATTTCTGCTTGGATAGGTCAATGCATATTGAATTGGAACTTTCATATCTGGAAGACCTAGTTCAGCAAGTATTGAATGGTCTTTATACTCTACTAAAGAATGGATTATACTCTGTGGATGAACTACAACATCTATCTGTTCATAATCTAAATCAAATAACCACTTAGCTTCAATAACCTCTAAGCCCTTATTCATTAAAGTAGCTGAATCAATAGTAATCTTCCCACCCATATTCCAATTAGGATGATTAAGAGCCTCTGCCACTGTAACCTCTGCCAACTTATCAGCCGCTATAGTCCTAAAGGGACCTCCAGAAGCTGTTAAGATAATCTTCTTAACAGCTTTTCTATCTTCTCCTTGCAAAGCCTGAAAAATAGCATTATGTTCACTATCTATAGGTAATATTTTAACATCATTATCTTTAGCCTCTCTCATTACAATAGCTCCTGCTGTAACCAAGGTCTCTTTATTGGCCAAAGCGATATCCTTACCTGCTCTAATCGCTGCTAAAGTAGGCTTTACTCCAATAGCACCCACTACAGCATTAACAAGCAGATCAATTTCATTTAATGTAGCAACTTTAATCAATCCCTCTAATCCCGTTAATATTTGAGTTTCATTATAACTTAGCTTATATTTTAACTCATTCACTAAAGAGTCATTCATTAAAACTGCATATTTAGGTTTAAATTTATTAATTTGCTCAGCCAATAATTCTATACTACTATTAGCTGTAAGAGCCAACACCTCAAATTGACCATGTAATTCTTCAACTACTTCTAACGTTTGTTGCCCAATAGAGCCTGTTGAACCCAAAATCGTTATCTTCTTCATAGAACATCCCCCTACTCATCAATAATAATTGAAATAAATCCTGCTTGGAATATCGCTTTTAAAACCACTAATGAAGCTGGACCGATAAAAAACCCAGCAATCCCAAATAATTGAACTCCTAAATACATCGCAACTAAGATAGCTAAAGGATGGATACCAATGCTCTGACCAACTATCTTCGCCTCTAATATTTGACGAGTAGCTCCCATTACACCATATAATATAAATAGTCCAATAGCAAAACTTATATTTCCTACTATCAAATTATAAATTGCCCAAGGAACAAAGATTAAACTAGGACCAATAACAGGAATCAAATCTAAAAGACCACCAGTTAATCCTATCACAATAGAATAACTACTACCTAAAATACTTAGACCTATAATTGAGATTAAAGTTGTAATAGTAATTAGAAGGATTTGTGCTCTAATAAATCCAATACCAGCTTTCATTATATCTCCTTGAACCTGCTCTATCTTATGACGCCATTTACTGGGAAAAGGTTTTAAAATAGCTTCTAAAATAAGTTCCTTGTCTCTACTAATAAAGAAAGTAGCTATTAAACTGATTAATAAAATAGTTGCAAAATTAGGCAGTTTTTTAACTACCCCTAATAATGTAGAGCTAGCCAATTGAATAATCTCTTTTGCTTTATCATAGAAATATTGAAAATTACTATTTATACTCTCTTTAAAAGACTCTGGAATTTTCAGCTCTTCTATAACCCTACTCAACTGTTCATTCCGTTTTGATATCCAATCCAGTTGTTTTCCAAAATTTTGGTAGTCTGGTAGGTTATTAAGTAAATTATTCAATTCAATAAATAATCTAGAGAAACTAATCGTTAATATTAAACTTATAAAAATTATTATTATAGATAAAATAATGATTATTGAAAGACCCCGAGGGAGATTAGCTCGCTCTTCAAGTAATTCTACAGCAGGATCAATTAAACTAGCTAAGATAACTGCTATAACAAAAGGAAGGAAATAGCTTAATAGATACTTTAAGAAGAAGATGCTAATAACCAATAATAAAATTAATCCCAAGGATACTTTATATATTTTTTTCATATCTTCCCTCCCTTACTTCAACACAACCCACTGCAGATAATAATAAACAACAGGTAAAGTAAATAGCAAACTATCAATTCTATCTAATATTCCTCCATGTCCTGGTATAATATCTCCAGAATCTTTAATATTAGCATCACGCTTGAAGACAGATTCACATAAATCCCCTAATTGAGCAAAGAGAGCAATTAGAATCCCTAATACTATCCCATGAAGATATCCAAAACCTAGATATATACTAATAATTAAAGTAAGTACTATACTAAAGACCAACCCACCAACTGCTCCTTCTACAGTCTTTTTAGGGCTAATTTTAGGAGCTAAAGGGTTTCTACCAAAATTCATTCCTGTAAAGTATGCCCCCGTATCGGTTATCCAAGTTGCCAAAATTGGTAGCCAAATAAATAAAGGTCCAATCCCCTTGCCATTGTTGCCCTCTAAGTTATATAAGAGTATCAAATGACTAAATAAGCCCGCAATATAAAAGACTCCAAAAAAAGTAATAGTTGTTGTAAGAATAGGGGAATCATCTACCCCAATAATAACTTGCTTTAATAGAATTACTAAAAAAGATAAGATTAAGAATCCATATACAACTGATAAGTTGTTACTATTTAGATATGTAAGGAGAATCAAAATTAGACCAATAAAGGTTCCTAAAAATCTATTTGCTTTTATCCCCTTACCTTTTACTAGTTTGAAATATTCATCCATTCCTAATCCAACAACCAACAGATTTAATAATAAAAAGGGAATGCCGCCTACTTTTAAGATAATAATCAATATAGGAATAGCCACTACTGCACTTAAAACCCTTGTTTTCAACATTAATATCACCTACTTTTTCTTAAGTCCGCCAAATCTTCTTTCCCTTTGCTGATAATCCTTTATCACTTCTAAAAAAGCTACTTTATTAAAATCAGGCCAATATACATCAGTAAAGTATAACTCTGTATAGGCAAGTTGCCATAACAAGAAATTACTAATTCTCTTCTCTCCTCCAGGTCTAATTAATAAGTCAGGATCAGGCTGTTGATTGGTATATAGTCCCTGAGATATCAACTTTTCATCAATATCTTCAAGGCTTATCTCACTATCAATAAGACTTTTACCAATATTCCTAACTGATTCAATAATCTCACTTCTACCGCCATAATCCAAAGCAATATTAAGAACTAAAGTATCATTATTCTTTGTTCTCTCCATAGCTTGCTCTACTTTATCTTTAACCCCTTGAGGCAGCCTCTCCTTATATCCAATGATATTAACTTTGACACCCTCTTGATTTAATTTCTCCAATTCTTCTAAAAAGACCTTTTCAAATAACTTCATTAGAAAATTAACCTCTTTTTCAGGTCGCTTCCAATTTTCTGTAGAAAAAGCATAGGTAGTAATATACTTAATCCCCAATTCTTTAGAGATCTTCACAATCTCCTTTAAGATCTTCACTCCTGCTTGGTGTCCAGCACTTCTAGGCAAACCCCTTCTCTTTGCCCAGCGACCATTTCCATCCATTATAAACGCTACATGTGTAGGTATCTCTTTCTTCTTTACCTCTAATATCAAATCTTCAAAAGTACTGTTATCTTTGAATTTATCCAATGCCTTATCAATAATACCCCACATCAAATAGTCCTCCTATATTTATGAAATAACCCCCTCTCAACCATATAGAGGGGGTTTATTAATTGGGGTTATTATCTGTCATCTACCCCAAAGTAATAATCTTCATTACTGATTATTAACTCTACAACTTCTTCATCAATTAATCTCTGTCCAATAACCCTTAATTCACCTAGACCAACTAATTTTCTTGGAGGTCTAGTATGACGAATTTGAATTTTATAGTTATCCCTTGTTAATAAATCCTTAGCAGAATTATAATCTAAGGCAATAACATTTTTCATAGTTATACTTCCATTATATCTGCAGTTTTATTCTCTAGCAAGGAATCTATTTTAGCAATATACTCATCAGTAATCTCTTGAATATTATCTAAACCACGGCGATAATTATCCTCAGAAATCTCTCCCTCTTTCTCTAACTCTTCTAAATCACTATTTGCTTGTCGGCGAACATTTCTAATAGAAATTTTACCTTCTTCTGCTTTCTGTTTAACAACCTTAACTAATTGTTTTCTTCTCTCTTCAGTTAATTGAGGGATATTAATTCTAATTAAATCACCATCATTATTAGGGTTTAATCCTAAATCAGATTTTAAAATAGCTTTCTCAATATCACCTATTACAGTTTTATCAAAAGGAGCTACTAATAATTGTCTTGGCTCTGGTGCAGAAATTTTCGCCATTTGATTAATTGGTGTAGGCACACCATAATATTCAGCTTTAACACCATCTAATAAGGATGGTTTAGCTCTTCCTGTTTGGATTTTTGAAAACTCCTGCTTAGTATTCTCAATCACCTTATCCATATCTTTTTTAGTCTGATTCGCAACCTCTTTAATCATATGTATAACCTCCCTTTATCTAAATAATATTCATATTATCTTACAAAAGTACCTACTTCTTCACCTAATATAGCTCTTTTAATATTATTCATCTCTTTTACCCCAAATACTATTAAAGGAATATTATTGTCCATACATAAAGATACAGCAGTAGAGTCCATGACGCCTAACCCTTTATTTAATACATCAATATATTCTAATTCTTTATATTTGATAGCATTTGGATTCTTAACTGGGTCTGAATCATATACTCCATCTACATTTTTAGCCATTAAGATAGCATCAGCATTGATTTCTGCTGCTCTTAAAGCAGCTGTTGTATCAGTAGAGAAGAATGGGTTACCAGTTCCTGCAGCAAAGATAACAATTCTTCCTTTTTCTAAATGCCTCATTGCCCTACGTCTAATATAAGGCTCTGCAACTTGTCTCATCTCTATAGCAGTCTGTACTCTAGTATCAACACCCAACTTCTCTAGAGCATCTTGTAGGGCTAGAGAGTTGATTACTGTAGCCAACATTCCCATATAATCTGCAGTTCCTCTATCCATTCCTTTAGCACTTCCTGCAATCCCCCTAAATATATTACCTCCACCTACCACTATTGCTATTTCTACACCAGTGGTTAGTACATTTTTAATCTCTTTAGCTATTGAATTAATAAATTGAGGATCAATCCCATAATCCTGCTCACCAGCTAAAGCAGCCCCACTTAACTTTATAATTACTCTAGAAAACTTTGCTCTTGACATCAATCCAACCCCCAGTTCCCTTTTATATTTCTATAATATACCCCAAATCCCTTTTTATGATTTAAAATTTTACTGTAGCTAATTTAACAACTATTAAATATGAATTATCACTATCTCTATTAACTTTATCACAAAGGTTCTAACTTAGCTAGCTTTTAAGATTAAATCACAGTAACATAAAAAGATAATAAACACTAGAAACCTAGCCGACTTTAAAAAAAGAGAACACGAGAGTGTCCTCTTTTTTAGATAAATATTATTTATTAACTTCACCCATTACTTCTGCAGCAAAGTCTGTTTCTTCTACTTCGATACCTTCTCCAACTTCATAACGAATATAATTTACAATACTAGCATCATTTTGATCAACTAGTTGTTGGATAGTCATATCTGAGTCTTTAACAAACTCTTGCTCTAACAAACAATTTAACGTATAGAACTTACTTAATCTACCTTCAACCATCTTTTCTACTATATGTTCTGGCTTTCCTTCTGCAAGAGCTTGCTTTGTAAGGATTTCTCTCTCCTTAGCAAGATCTTCACTAGGAACATCCTCTTTTGATAAATAACTTGGGTTTACAGCAGCAACATGCATAGCAATATCTCTAGCTACGTCTTCATTTCCACCTTTAAGTTGAACTAAAACTCCAATGTTACCACCCATGTGTAAGTATGTACCAAAGATTTCGTCATCATTCTTTTCAAAGATTTCGAAACGTCTAAAGGAAATATTTTCACCAATCTTAGCAATAGACTCTTTTAAGTACTTCTCTACTGTTTTACCTTCTGCATTTAAAGTTTGACTAATAGCTTCTTCTACATTAGCAGGCTTTTCTGCTAATACGTGATTTGCTAAAGTATCAACAACTGCTTTAAAGTTTTCGTTTCTAGCAACGAAATCAGTTTCACAGTTAACTTCTAAAATAGCAGCTGTGTTATCTGCTGTTTTAAAAGCTACTAAACCTTCAGCAGCAGTTCTTCCCGCTTTCTTATCAGCAGAAGCAATACCTTTTTCTCTTAAGTATTCAACAGCTTTATCCATATCTCCATCTGTCTCTTGTAAAGCTTTTTTACAATCTAAAATCCCAGCATTTGTCATTTCTCTTAACTTCTTTATATCAGCTGTAGTAATTGCCATCATTGAACCTCCTTATAGTTTATGAAAAAGTTTATTTAAAAAAAAGGCGCTTCATAAGGACGATTCACATCCTCATTACACGCCCTTTATTTATTATTCTTATTGTTGGTCTTCTGTAGTTGCTTCTTCTTCAATTTCGGCTTGTTCGCCTTCTTGAGATTCTACAACTGCATCAGCGATAACTCCAGTTAATAATTTAACAGCTCTAATAGCATCATCATTTCCTGGAATTACATAATCAACATCATCAGGATCACAGTTTGTATCTACAATAGCTACTACTGGAATGCCTAATTTCTTAGCCTCTGCTACCGCAATCTCCTCTCTACGAGGGTCAACAACAAATAGCACATCAGGAAGACCATTCATATCTCTAATTCCACCTAAGTTACGAACTAATTTAGTTCTTTCTTTCTCTAACTGCATTACTTCTTTCTTAGGTAAAACTTCGAAAACTCCATCTTCTTCCATCTTCTCTAACTCTTCTAAACGATCAATACGTTTACGAATAGTTTTGAAGTTAGTTAACATACCACCTAACCAACGTTCATTAACATAAGGCATTCCACATCTTTCAGCTTCTTGCTTGATAGTCTCTTTAGCTTGCTTCTTAGTTCCTACAAAAAGAACTGTTTTACCTTCAGTTGCTAATTCACGAACAAAGTTATAAGCATCTTCAGCTAATTTAACTGTCTGCTGTAGGTCCACTATGTAGATCCCATTTCTTTCTGTAAAGATGTATTGTTTCATCTTTGGGTTCCATCTCTTAGTTTGATGTCCGAAATGAACTCCAGATTCTAATAATTGTTTCATACTTACTACACCCATTACTGCGGCACCTCCTCTCGGTTTTTAATCCTCCACTCTCTTCTTCCCTTGCTAAAACCCTAAGGGCACCTCTAACAAAGTCCAAAAGTGTGTGTGATTGGTGTTCTTCTAACACCATTAAACAGTATACCACATTAAAAAAATAATATCAACAATATTTTTAAGATATTTGTATACACATAGTGATTTTAAACTTACTAAGTAAGGATTTTGACTTACAAAAAAACAAAGATATCATTATGATGTCCTAAGATAATCAAATCATTCAATTAATTGAAGTTAACTGTACTAATACTTCTTTAACTGATATAGGTAATTGAAAAGAATAAGTACCAGCTTTAATCTTGGTGTCAAGCTCTAGCTCATCAGCTACAGCAATAAAATGATTTCTATCATCAATTACCCCTTGATGAATCAATAAGGTAGCTACCTCTCTACTAGATATTCCCTTAGGAATAGTTACTAGAACTTTTTTATTCTCTCTTTCTAGCTCTTCTTTTATCTCTTTTTTTAGTTCCTCTTTCAACTGCTCTTTTAATTGTCTAGTTAATTCCTCTTTTAGTTTCTCTTGAGAATCATCATTATCTTTTTTTTCTTCTACTTCTGTTTTTAACACTTCTTCTATTTTATCTTCTTTAATCATAGGATCAATGACTTCTTTAGAATTATCATTACTAGTATCTCTTTCCTCTAATTTCTTAGTTTCTGAAGATAACTCTTGTAGCTCTACTTGCTCTATTTCTAAAGCTTCACCCAGTTGTTCTTCTACTAATACCTCTTCTTTGGCTATATTATTATCTTGAACTGATAAGCTTTCATCTACAATCTCTTCAACCTCAGCTTCTTCCTTAACATTACCTTCTTTCAAAGAAGCTACTACACCTTCTAAACTAAAGTTTCTTTCTAAGCTAATATCTTCATGACTATAGCTCTCTCCAGGAAAGGTCATCCCCAGCTTCCTAGCCTCTTTTATAATCTCGCTTTCTGTAATTACAGTCTCTTTTTGTAAATTTAAACCAGGTAGATTTATATCTAAAGATAATACTAATGCCATAATCACAAGTGTAATCCCTATTCCTAACAAAGTATGGCGTAACATTAATTTTCCCTCCGATTATTGAATTTATAAATTAATTCGACTTCTCGACTTCCCATATTCATCTTTTTAGCTATCTCTGCCATACTTAAGCCTTCTTCTTTAAGATTCTTTATCTGTTGATAAGCAGGATTCTGATTTGTAAGATTAAGTGTAGGTTTAGTATTTAGCTGATTATTTAAGACATTAATGTCCTTAATATTTTTATCTAGCTTATCCATTTTGATATCAATATCCTCAACTTTATCGATCAATTTCTCTACTCTATCTTTTAAAATAATTATCTCTTCTCTATATCTGCCATTATCTAATTTGTGATTTAACATCTGTCCAAAATCATTACTTCCTACTATTGCATTTATCTCATCTTCTAACTCTTCTTTTAAATTTCTAATCTCTGACAACATCTCATTTGCAAGATAATAGTCATCATTATCCTGTTGTGAACGATAAGTTAAGAATAAAGAAACCACAATCACTACTAAGCCTACAGCAAATAAAATATATTCCAAGTCCATTACCTCCATTTATACCTTGATATCGATATATCGTCCTGCATTTAATATCTTAGCTTCTTTTTCATTCTCATTATCTTTATTATCATCATTTCTATTTTCTTTTCTTCTCTTTCTTCCTTTTTCTTCTTTCTTATCACCTTCTTTTTTAATCTTTTTATGCCCTGTCTCCTCAGATTTGTTTACTCTTTCCTGCTTTCTTACATCTTTTTGCTGTAATTCCTGTTGCAACTGATTTTGATAAATATTAGGTTTAGCCTTTCTACTCTGTTCTAAATTACTAATATCTAAGGAACGAGAAAATATAGTCTTAGGATTTATAGGCTCTACCATAAGACCTGCCTCCTTTAAGAGTAAGGTTTTGACTTGATTTGTTCATCATCTAAATAATACTGAACAAATCTCTCAACCTCATCTATTCTCTTTACAGAGGTTCCTATATATACAATAACCCCTGTATAAATAGTATCTTGGACCTTAATCCTTCCATCTTTGCCTTCTTCCAACTTAGCTTTTAAACTCTTTCGCTCTTCTTTTATCTCTTCAATCTCAGCAGCAAGGGAAAATCTCATTCTAGTCAATTGATTCAATAAATCCTGCTTATTAGCTGGGAGTCTACCATCATTTTTCTCCCTTTGGTCTTTTAGTAGTTTTATATTCTTAATAACTTGATCCAACTTCTCTTGTTTATCTTTAAAGAGACTATCCTTATTATTATACTCATCTCTTGTACCAGGGGTTATCCCAACAGAAACCTCTGTTGGAGTAGCCAGATTAGAACCAATATTTTTAGCTATGATCTCTTTAGTGGCTCTTACCTTACCCCCAACAATTAATCCCTTCTTCTCCTCTACAACAACCTTGTTACCAGCATCAATATTACTATGCATTATAGCATCTTGTACTACTAGATCTCCTTCAGTTATAACTAGCCCATTCTCAATAAATTTAACGTTAATATCACCTTTTGCCTTTAAAGTACCTTTAACTGCACCAATAAAGCCTTTTTTAATAACAATTTGACCATCAGCTTCTATATTTCCCCCATAAACACTACCTTCTATCAGAACATTTCCTTCAGATTTAATCTCCATACCATCATTTACATTTCCACTTACTATTACACTACCTGTAAAATCGATATTTCCCGTTGATAAATCAACATCTCCCTTTACGGTATATACATCTAGTACACTGATAGCATCATGATTATAGACTACTTGACCTTCAATTCCCGCAGTTAATTCCATACCATCTTCACTCAATTCAACATTTTCACCTACAGGTATATCTATATCCTTCACAGGTGGTGGAGGAACATCCTCACCTATTACATTCTTGCCTGGTTCACCCTCTACTGCTAAAACTTTAGTAGCCAATAAGTCTCCAGGCTCTACATTAATAATTCTACCTAGATTACGAAAATCTGCACTACCATCCTCTAACAAATTAACCTTCTTTTCAGAACTATTAATATCAAATTGAAAATCTATTCTACCATCTTCTCCAGGAACAGGATCCTGCCCAACTGCTATTAAAAAATCCTCTAGTGGCTTCTTAGGATTAAAGACTTCAGCAAATTCTTCTCTTTTTATACCAAAAACTATACCTTCTTTCTTTAACTCTTCTATTACATCATCAACTGTAAATTTTCTTCCACCAAGGGGTGGAGTGTGGCTTATATAAGCTTTCATTTTATCCTTACTTAGCTTAAACTCCAGCTCTGCATCTCGATCTAATTCATATTTTCTATCAGCAATCTTGACCTTCTCCCCATCCAAAGTTAAAGCTTCACTAACTGCAGCATAATCTACTTCAACTATCTCCTTCTTCTCAAGGGCCTCTTCAATAATATCCATCTTTACCTCTCTACCATTACCTACAGGTTGCTTTACTATTAAGAATATACCCTCATCAGATACCTCAATCTTAAATTCACCATTTTTACTCTCAATCTTCTCTTTTAATTCCAAAGTGGCTTGATATACTTTTGACTTACCAAATAATCTAAATAACTTCTTCTTCTCTTTAAGCAACTCTATAGAGATGTCTTCTAAACTAAACTCATCCTCTACTTTCTCACTAAATAACCTACAAGCCTCTTTTAATGCAACCTCTTTATTTTTTGCTTCAATCTCAATTTTTTCAATGGTTGTCATAACTAACCCCTCCTCCCTATTCAATCAAGCAAATAACAGATCTTTCTTCCGACTAAGGTATCCCCTCAATCGAAAAATAGCTTTAGTATGCAACTGCGAAATACGAGCAGTTGTTAACTCCATAACTTCTCCTATCTCTGTTAATGTCAAATCTTCATAATAATAAAGGGAGATAACTAATTTTTCCTTTTCAGGTAATTTATCTATAGATTCACCTAAAATCATTTTCATCTGATCATAGAAAAATATATTATCAGGCTCTTTATCAGCAGAGTCACTAATTAAATCTTTTAGTTCTATCTTATCTCCACCTTTAAGATTAAAGAATGATTCTAAAGAGATATTCTCTGAAATATTAACATCAACTAATAAATCATTAAATTCTTCAGAAGTCAAGCCCAATTCTGTTCTTACTTCTTCGTCATTAGGGTTTCTTCCTAATTTTTTTTGTAATTGATAATAAGTATTAGTTAGTCTCTTTGACTTTCTTCTAACTGATTGTGGAACCCAATCTAACTTTCTAATTTCATCATAAATTGCACCTCTTATCCTTGGAACGGCATAGGTGGAAAACTTAATCTCCCTATTTAAATCAAATCTATCCATAGCATCAATTAATCCCAAAAAACCATAGTTCAATAAATCATCAAAGGTAAATCCATCAGGTATTTTAGTTATAATCTTTCCTGCAACATGCTTTACCAAGGGTGTATAACTTAGGATTAATTCTTCTTTAGATTGTTGGCAATTACTATTTTTATACTTATTCCATAGAATATCTTCTTTTAAATTATTTGATTTTTTCATTTAAGGATTCCTCCTACTATTCCCGCTTTATGCCTTTGATAACCTTTGCTAATTTCTCTGAATCCTCATTAATAATATTTATATTTTTCTTATCTATACTTTCAAATTCTAAAGGTGTTATACTCTCCAAATTTTCTGAATTTCCTTTAAAATTAGTGCCTTCTGAATTAGATGCTACTTGATTGATTGAACTTTCCATCTCTTTTTCCATAGTATCACTTAAATTTAAATTTATCAATTGCCCTATTATCCCACCTATTATACTAAAAATAGCTGCTCCAATAAGTACTCTCTTAATAATAGTTATTAAGTCCAAATTCATAATTACTGATACCATTAGAACTATAATAATAGCTACAATAGCAAATAATATCATAAATTGTTTGGTAAGGGAACTCACTATTTATAATCCCCTCCTTTATTAATTAATTATAATATGAATGCAATATCTATAGACTCAGTCTTATCATAATATTCTGTCATCTTGCTTTACTGTTTTAATAATTACTTCCCCTGTGTTATTATATAATTCCATCGTTCTTCCATAGTTCTCTCCTACTTCAGCACCAATTATCGGAATTCTTTTCCTTTTAAGGATAGTTTCTACAGCTTCAATATTACGAACTCCTATTCTTATTCTATCATTAGAAGTTGAAAAATTAAACATTTGGGCTCCTCCAGCCATCTTAGCCTCTAAATTCCTAATATTTGCCCCTACTTTCCTTAACTCTTCAATCAAGATATCTATTGCTGTATCTGCATATTTTTCGGGTTTACCCTGTTTACGATTAGATGGAAACTCTGGCAACATAATATGAGCCATTCCTCCAATCTTATTACTACTATCATATAAAGTCAATCCAACACAAGAACCTAAACCCGATGTAATCAAAACATCATTTTCTTTTCCAACTTTAAGGTCAGCCATCCTGACTCTAATCTTATTACTAATCAACATCAACACCTAACCTCTTTAGCATAAAATCTAGAGATTCAGGATCAGGAATTATAAAGAACTGACCATTAACCTCTAAATTACCTAAAATCTCTGTTTCAATTACTAATGCATAATCCCCTATCTGCCCTATTTCTATAAAAGCTACTTCTAAAATAGCGCCTGCCATATCATGAGCCAGAGCTGGAACGTCAGGCATTATTCTGATATTAAGCATCTGAGAAAAGGCATTTAGATTAGACCCTGTTAGTATATTAGCTACTTCTTTAAGAGCTGACTCTTCTAGTTCCCCTATATTCTTTTCAATATTAACCTCTTCACCAATTAATAAGGAGATTAATTTATTTGCACTATTATTTCCTAAAGTAAATAAAACACCACCATTAATATCTCCCTTGATTCTAACTAAGATAGCAGCTATTAGATTATCTGCTCCACCCATAATTTCTGGAACTTGATCTATAGGTAAGATATTTACTTTAGGAACTTTCATCTGAATCTTATCATTTAGCATCTCCGAAAGGGAAGTAGCTGCATTTCCTGCACCAATACTAGCAACCTCTCTTAAAGCATCAAGCTGTATAGGTCCTAATTTAGCCAGCTTACCATCAATATCCTTCATCAACTCTCACCCCTTTGGCCTCTTTAATAATTTACAGCTAAATCAATCCTTTTTTTCTTAATTCCCGTTGTTTAGCAAATACCCATTCAATGATAATTTCTCTCAAATCACTTGACATATCAATAAACTTAATTCCATAAGCAGTAGTAATTTTACCAGTCTCAACGTCTTCTTTTTCTACAATTCTAACAATTTCACCATTTAATATACTAATAGATAAATCTATAAAATCTACCTTTAGCTCTAGGGCTTGCCCTCTTTCAAACCTATTAACATCTTGTATGACCATCATAAGTCCTCCACCACTAATATCAGTGGCTACTGCCTTACTAAACTCTTCTGCATAATTATCATACTCTATCTTTCCTTTAATGTCACAATAGGATATAGGTCTATATTCAATCTCTTCTTGAATGGAAATTCTCACAAACCTTCTTCTTTGAATTCTACTGATATTATTAGAATTAAAGACTATCAGAGAATATACAGGCTTCTTCTTGGTGCTCTTTACCTTTGTCTCCATCTGATATAATGCTGTTCTTCCTGGGAAGGTTACTTTTAAAGGAGTCTTTTTTTTAATGGATAAAGGTCTATTATCTTCATCAAATGGAATCTCTAATTCTATAGTCTTATCATTAAAGTCCAATACCCTTGATATATATTCACCTTTACCAGTACCGCCTTCTATCTCTATTGTTACCTTTTGATTAACCTTTAATTGAGGTCCCTTTGCCATAGAATAATACCTCCATTTTAAAATAATAAACCAAATTCCAAATTAAATAAGCCCCTTCTTTCTTAGTTCACGTTGCTTAGTAAATAACCATTGTATAACTTTATCTCGTTGAACTATATTTTGATGAACAAATTCAACCCCTATACTATATCTTTTTTCATCTTGTTTTGACTCTACAATAACCCTAACAACCTTAGCTAAGATTTTATCAAAGGGTAGATTAGTAAAATTAAAATCTATTTCTAAAATCTGACCCTCAACTAAGGAATCATCTTTAGTAACCATCTTAAGTCCACTAGCACTAATATCTTGGATAATAGCATTATAGGTGTGAGAATTGTCAGCCCTTATTAAATCATTATAAAGACCTGCTTCTTCATCAAAATTATTTAAATTAATCAAATCATCATTATCAGCAACTACTCTAAATTCTGTCTCTTGATAAATATCTAATCTAAAGAATTCTCTTTCTTGTATCTTACTAACTTCTCCAACCAGTTCTACTATTAATAAAGGGGTAACTTCAACTTCTCTTTTAATAACCTTTACTGGTATCTGATATAATCCAGTATTTTCTCTAAGCATAACATCTATTTTAGTTCCAATAGGTACATTAATAACCTCACCTTCTGAAAAAGGGGTATTTATAGTAAAAATTGAGCTATTTTTTACATCAACCACCTGAGATGAATATTTTCCCTCATAATTTCCATAAGGCACAATTATATCAACTCTCTGGTTAATATCCAGCTTTCTATTAAGGTCAAACCTCTTTACTACTTTAGAGTTTCTCTTCAAACCACAACACCTCCTACTCAAGTCCCAATTAAATCCCTAAAAATCTATTAAATAAGCCTCTAATCCCTTCAGAATCTTGGCAAACTTCTGCATCTACCAATTTAGCAGCTGTAAGATTAATACTTTTAGATACTTTAGCTCTTGGAAATTCCAAAAGAAATGGACTACGGCTCATTACAGATTTTACTACAGCATTGTCTTTTGGTATAACCCCCAACAACTCAATATCTAGTTCTAGAAAATCATAAGCAGTCTTAATTAGACGATTAGCTATTCTCTCACCTTCTCTTTCATTCTCAGCTTGATTGATAACAAGTTTGATATTTGCTTCTCTGTCGTGTTTACTAATAACCTTAACAACACCATACGCATCAGTTATAGAAGTAGGTTCAGGAGTAGAAATAACAATAGCTTCATCAGCACCTAAGATAAAGTTTACTACATTATGTGCTAATCCTGCTCCTGTATCGATTAAAATAATATCAAACTCTTCTCCAACTCTAACAAAGTCACTAATTAAATTATTGATTTGATATTGAGATAAATTAGCTAGTTCTTGTATCCCTGAACCACCAGGAATTAGTGATAATCCATTAGGACCCTCAACAATAACTTCTTGTAAGGTCTTACGCCCTTGCATTACATGTTCTAAATTATAGGTGGGCGTTACACCCAAAATAACATCTAAGTTAGCCATACCTAAATCAGCATCAAGAACTATCACCTTTTTTCCTAATGCATTCAAGGCTAAAGCTAAATTAGCAGTGAAGTTGGACTTTCCTACCCCACCTTTACCACTAGTAACAGTATAAATATAAGCACCTTTACTCTTTGTATTTCTTTCTTTTTTTCCTTTATCCTTTTCTACTTTCATTTTTTCTACTAAATTTCTTAGTTTAGATGCTTGATCATTCATAATTCTAGCCCCTTTAATATATCCTCTACTAATTGTTCAGATTCTGGTAGTTTAATATCTTCTGGAACATCTTGCCCAACAGTTATATAGGATAAAGGTTTTTTAGCCTTAGCAGTTGCTTCCAATATTGTGCCCCAAGAATTAGTTTCATCAAGCTTAGTGATAATCAATTTATCCAAATCAATTTCATTATATACTTCTATAATTTTCATAAGATCATTTACTTTAGTAGTAGCACTTAATACTAAATATATCTCGTCAATAGGAACATTATTAATAAAACCTTTTAATTCAGAGATATGAAGTTGATTATTCTGACTTCTACCAGCAGTATCAATTAAAACTAAATCATAACCACTATAGCCCTTAATAGCATTTAATAGTTCTTGAGGAGTAAAGACAACCTCTAAGGGTAAGTTTATAATCTCACTATAAGTTTTTAACTGATCTACTGCTGCAATTCTATAAGTATCAGCAGTAATTAGCCCCACTTTCTTATTCTCAAATAACGAAAATCTTGCTGCTAACTTCGCTAAAGTAGTAGTCTTACCGACTCCTGTTGGTCCCACTAAAGATACAACCTTAGTCTTACCTGCTTCTAATTCAATTGGTTGTATATCGATAAGTTCTTTTTTTAGTTCCTCCCTTAAAATATCTTTAATCTCTTCATTATTTAAATCTGTTAAATTTACCTTATTAGCAATTTCCTCAGCTAGATCTTTTGCCATCTTCCTACTTAACCCCAAAGTCCATAAAGCTTCAATTAACCTTTCTAAAGCTGGATTGACTACTAAATGTAAAGATTGTTGATTCTTATTTTTAATCTCTCCCATAAGATCATTCATCATATTCTTCATCTGGGATAATTCTGATTTTAAAATAATATTTTCATCAATTTGCTTACTATCACTTAATTTACTCTCTTTTCTTTTCTTATTATCCTGATCAGCTGTAGCTATCACTTCTACCATCTTTTTAGCAAAAAGGCCAAAAAAACCACCTTGTTTAAATTTACGTGTATGCAAAATAATAGCATCAGAGCCCAAATCTGACTTCACTTTTAATATTGCTTCTTGCATCGTCTCTGCACGGTACTTTTTTATCTTCATCTATACTTTCACCATCCCTACTGTTTGAACATTAAGGTAAGATTCTAGCTCATTAAAGGACAATACCGTCAAGTTTGGTGCTACCTGCTCTGTTAATCGCTTAAAATGATACCTAACTATTGGCGAAGTTAAGACAATCGGTTCGATACCCTGAGTGGCTACTTGCTCAACCTTTTCAGATAAACTATTGAATATCTGTTGTGCTTTATTTGGATTTAAAGCAATATATGAGCCCTGATCACTATGCTGAATGGAATTAGATATCTCTTCTTCTAACTCTGGAGCTAAGGTAATAACATAAAGCTCATTATTCTCCCCTTTATATTTTTTAGAGATATGCCTAGATAATGCTTCTTGCCTTACATATTCAGTTAATATCCCTATATCATGTGTATTCTTAGCTTGATCAGCTAAGACCTCTAAGATTGAGACTAAATCTCTAATTGAAATTCCCTCTTTTAATAGATTCTGCAATACTTTCTGAACCTGACCAATTGTTAATAAATCTGGAATCAATTCATTAATAACTGCTGGGTAATCTTCCTTAATATTATCAATCAACTCCTTAACCTCTTGTCTACCTAATAGTTCATAGGCATGAGACTTGATTAATTCTGTCAAGTGGGTTGCCATTACAGAAGGTGGATCTACCACTGTATATCCTGCCATCTCAGCCCTTTCTCTATCATCTTCATCAATCCAAATAGCTGGCAAGCCAAAAGCAGGCTCCACTGTTTCTCTACCATTAATCTCTTCGGTAGCCATTCCAGAGTCCATAGCTAGATAGCCATCAACTTTAATATCATGTTGAGCAATCTCAATGCCCCGTAAATTAACTCGATAGTAGTTTGGTTCTAACTGCATATTATCTCTAATTCGAATCGGTGGAATAATAATCCCCAATTCCAGAGCACATTGGCGACGAATCATAGAAACCCTATCTAACAAGTCTCCACCTTGCTCAGGAACAACCAAAGGAATTAGATTATAACCAACCTCCAACTCCATTGGATCAACCTGTAATAACTGTGATAGATTTTCTGGTTCTCGATATTCCTCTATCTCTTCTTCCTCTTGGTCAAAGACCATCTCTTCTTGCTTCTCTTTACCAGCCTGATACATCATATAACCTGTTACTCCAAGCATTATAGATAATAATAGAAAAGGAAAGGTTGGTAATGGCGTCAATACTCCTAATAGAAGAATTACAGCAGACACCATTATTAACGTCTTTGGCTGACTGAATAACTGTTTAGTAAAATCTTGTCCTAAGTTTCCTTCAGATGCTGCTCTAGTAACAACAATACCTGTCGCAGTAGAGATTAATAAGGCAGGAATCTGACTTACTAACCCATCACCCACTGTCAATAAAGTATAAGTCTGTAATGCCTCTAAAATAGGTAAATTCAATTGAATAACCCCAATAATTAAACCACCCAATACGTTAATTAGGGTGATAATAATACCAGCAATAGCATCACCCTTTACGAATTTGCTGGCACCATCCATAGCACCATAAAAATCGGCTTCTTGCCTTATCTCTTCTCTCTTCTTTCTTGCCTCTGCTTCAGTAATCAATCCTGAACTTAAGTCAGCATCGATGCTCATCTGCTTACCAGGCATAGCATCCAAAGTAAATCTAGCTGCTACCTCTGATACACGCTCAGAACCTTTAGTAATTACCACAAACTGGATAACAACTAGGATAACGAAGATAACAAAACCTACTACATAGTTACCACCAACAACGAAATCACCAAAGGCTTCAATTACCTTTCCAGCATTAGCTTGAACCAAAATCAAACGGGTAGTCGATACGTTCAATGCTAATCTAAATAGAGTTGCTATCAATAATAATGATGGAAATACCGATAACTCCAATGGATTTACCAAATACATTGATACTAATAAAATTGTCAAACCTAAACTAATATTTAAGGTCAATAATAAGTCTAATAAGAATGTTGGTAATGGAACAATGAACATTACAACTATTAAAATAACAGCTATAGCAAATAATACATCATTATATTGATCTAAACTTCTTCTCTGAACTCCTTCTAAAGGTGTAGCCATTACTATGACCTCCTTTCTTGATCTAATTGATAAACATAAGCTAGTACTTCAGCTACTGCTTGGTACAAATCAAGGGGTATCTCTTCACCAACATCAACAAGTCTATATAAAGCCCGAGCCAAGGGCTTCTCTTCTACAATCTCAACATTATTTTCTTTAGCGACCTCTTTAATTCTTAGTGCCAATTCATCTTGCCCTTTAGCTACTACAATAGGGACATCCATCTCATCCATCTCAAACTTAATAGCTACAGCAAAATGGGTTGGGTTGGTAATAACAACGGAAGCATCAGGTATATCCTGCATCATTCTACTCATAGCCATCTCTTGTTGCTTCTGTCTACGCTTAGATTTAACTTCAGGCTTACCTTCAGCATTCTCCCTTTCTTGTTTAACCTCTTGTTTACTCATCTTAAGGTCTTCCTCATGTTGCCATTTTTGATACATAAAATCAGCTATCCCTAATATAATAAAAACTGCACTTATCTTCGTAGCTAAAGAATAGGCAGTATCTCCTATTAAGTTTAATGAACTGGCCCAACTACTATTAGTCAACATCGAAAATTTACCTGCAACTTTTTTTATAGTGCTGTATGCTATTGATACAACGATAGTTATTTTCATGATAGATTTGATTAATTCTACTAAAGAACGTTTAGAAAACATTATCTGCTTTATCCCCTTTAAAGGGTTTAACTTACTAAACTTAGGAATCAATACTTTAGGAGTATAAAGAAAACCAACTTGTATATAACTTACTGCTACTCCCACCAAAGCTGATACCAATAATAATGGAGCAACTATCTTTGCAATAAAGACTATTACCTCAATTAAAAGGGTATGAAAATTATTAATAGATAATTCCATCTCAAAATAATTCATAAATATTTTATTAGTAAAAGTAATAATCTCATGAAGCATATATTTAAACCAGAAGGATAACATCAAAAAACTAAATAAGAGAGTAAAAGCACTACTTAACTCTTTACTCTTAGCAACTTGTCCCTCTTTTCTAGCCTCACTCCTCTTCTTGGGGGTGGCCTTTTCTGTTTTCTCTCCTGATGCCATATCGTTATCCTCTTTCTATCATTAATTTTAATATATTATAGATATTCTCAGTCGTCCCAGCAAAGAGGTCTTGTAGGGTATTTATATAACTTGGTAGAATAATAATTAAAAATATCATACCTACAAGTACCTTAGTAGGCATCCCCATCATAAAGACATTTAACTGAGGAACAACTCTAGCTACCAAACCAAAAGCCAAATCAACTATAAATAAGATAGCTATAATCGGTAGAGCCAACCTAAAACCTATTGGAAATAATTCACCAATAATTCTGAATAATGCCCATACCAACTCTGCAGAACCCTGAAATTTGGTCACCCCAACTATACTAAAACTATCAGTTAAAGCTTTTAATAAATAATGATGACCATTTATAATTAAAAAGAGCAATGTAGCTAATATATTCTTAAACTGACCCATTAAAGGAGACCGAATCCCATTTTGAGGATCAATTACACTAGCCATTGCAAATCCTATTCTTGTATCAATAAATTGTCCTGCCAATTGAAGAGCCATAAAATTTAGAGACATAATAAAACCTATTATAAACCCAATAAACAGCTCAATTACAATTTGAAAAGAGATAATTAATAACCCTTCTGGGGCTTCAAGCCCATCAAAGGAAATAATTGGTAATAAAATAATAGTGATAATTGCTGCCAACCCTATCTTTAGTTTATTAGGCAAGGCCTTGCTTCCAAAGATAGGGGCAATTAACAAAAAACCTAAAACTCTTGCTAGGATTAATATGAAGTAATAGACTTGATTTATCAGTTCTTCTGCTAGCATCTCTTGTCACCCCTATCAACCGATATAATTAGGGAGATTAGTAAATAGTTCAGTAATAAAGTCTACCAAAACATTTAACATCCAAGGTCCAAAAAAGATAATAGCAGATAATACTGCTAAAATCTTAGGAATAAAGGTCAAAGTCTGCTCTTGAAGTTGCGTAGTTGCTTGAAAAATACTGACTAGCAAACCAACAGTCATCCCTAGACCTAACATAGGTGCTGATACCTTAATTACTGTAAGCAATGCCTGTGTCCCTAATTCAATTACTAATGTTTGATTCATCTAAAGTCCTCCTTTAATGAAAGGTCTCCACTAAGGATTTGATTACCAAGTACCATCCATCAACCAAAACAAACAAAAGTATCTTAAATGGTAATGAAATCATTACTGGGGGTAACATCATCATTCCCATAGACATCAAGGTACTTGCTACAATCATATCTATCACTATAAATGGTATATAGATCATAAAACCAATCTGGAAAGCAGTCTTTAACTCACTAATAACAAAAGCAGGTATCAAAACATAGGTTGGAATATCATCCTTGTTATTAGGCCTATCAACCTTAGACATATTAACAAAAAGTGCTAAATCCTTCTCACGAGTCTGCTTAAACATAAAAGCTCTTAATGGATTTAATGCAGTTTCTAAAGCCGTACTTTGATTTATCTCCTCATTCAAATATGGCTGTAATGCCTGATCATTAATCTGAGTCCAAACAGGAGCCATAATATAAATTGTCATAAAGATTGCTAAACCAATTATAATTTGATTAGGTGGCATCTGTTGAGTCCCTACAGCTCTTCTTAAAAGTGACAATACAACAACAATTCTAGTAAAGGAAGTTACTAAAATTAAAATCGATGGAGCTAGAGTTAATATCGTCAGTAATAATAATATCTTTAATGAAAGAGCTAAATCCTGTGGTTCATCACCTTCCACCTCATCACCAATTTGAATCTTTAAATTAGGAATAGTAAATCTAGTTTCAGCAAAAGCATTATTTTGTAATATTACCAATATCATCAAAGTTAGTATTATAATTTGCATCCATCTCTGCTTCATCGAATCAGTCCTTACTATTCTTCAAGAGGTTTGATTCCCCTTTCTCTTGAAGCTCTAAATTTATTGTATCAATCTCTTCGATAAATTCAATTTTTTCTTTTGTAGAGGATAGTAACCAGACTTTATCTACCACCTTAACCAAATATAAAATATGACCAGTATCTAAATAACACTTCTCTAATACTTGAAGTTGATTTGTTTTATTAAAGAGACTTCTTTTATCCTTCATAAACTTTACTATGCCATAAAAGATAGCTAGTACAATTAGCAAAGCTAATAATACCTTTAATAGTTCAAAAGCATACTCCATATTATCAATCCTTAGATTATAATTTTCTTAAGCGCTCTTCAGAACTTACAATATCAGTTACCCTAAAACCAAAGTTTTCATCAATAACAACAACTTCTCCTTTAGCAATAAGTTTGCCATTAACCAACAAATCTACTGCTTCTCCTGCCAATCTATCCAACTCAATAACAGATCCTGGTCCTAATTCTAAAATATCTTTAATAGACATTCTGGTCTTTCCTAAGCGAACTGTCAATTCTAAAGTTACATCATGAATTAATCTAATATCGTTATTTAATCCCTGTCCTTGGGGCATACCTAATTCATTAAACTCTACTGATTGTACCTCAACATTCTGCTGTGGCATAGGTTGCTGATACATCGGTTGTTGGTACATTGGCTGTTGATACATCGGTTGCTGATACATTTGTTGTTGTGCTTGTTGCTGTTGACCTAGTTGTGGATTCTGTTGCTGCATTCCTTGTTGTGGCTGTTGTTGGTTAGAAGTCTCAGAAGGTTTATCTTCTACACCAGTAGCCATGCTACCCATTAATGCATTTGCTAACTTCTGAGCAAAATCAACAGTCATAACTTGAATAATTTGGCTATCAATTAAATCTCCAATATGCATATCAAAGACTACCTTTACAACTACATCATCGTCATTAACACCTTCTAAATTAAAGATATCAGTACTTAATTCTAACAATTCTGCCTTAGGTGGAGATATATTAATTTTATCCCCTTCAAAAAAGTCAGACATTGACGTAGATGCTGACCCCATCATCTGATTCATTGCTTCTCCTACAGCACTAATATGGAGTTCACTTAACTCCTCAGGAGGTGCAGTACCATCTCCTCCCATCATTAAGTCAGTAATAATTGCAGCATCACTGACTTCAAGTATTAGTTGATTACTACCTTTTAACCCTTCAACATACTGTACATCAACTACAATACAAGGTCTATTATAACTATCAACCAATTCACTTACTGTACTAAATTCTACACGAGGAGTTGTAATCTCTACCTTCTGGTTTAATAAACCATACAAAGCTGTAGCAGCTGAACCCATAGAGATATTAGCAACCTCACCTAACGCGTCCTTCTCTAAATCTGTTAATATGTCTTCCATGTCTATACTATTAGTATTATCATCTACCTCATCTTCAATACCACCATTTAATAAAGCATTGATTTCTTCTTGTGACAAAGCATCATTCATGGTCTTCATCCTCCCAATCATCTTCAGGAATAGCTGAAGTAATTTCTATGGCTAATTTGCTTCCACGCTTTCCTGGTTTTGCAGAAAATTTCTTTCTATTATTGATATATATTATTAAATCTTCAGTCGTTTTAGTGTTGAGCTTAATAACATCTCCTACCTCTAATTGTAATAATTGAGCTACAGTGGTACTTGTTTTACCCAATTGTGCTTCAATTGGTAGCTTAGCTTTACCTAACCTTTGTTTTATCTTATTTAAGCTCTCAACAGCCTTATCCTTTCTTGCTGATGAAAACCAGTATTGAGCACTTAACTTAGATACAATTGGTTCTAAAACGATATATGGTATACTAATATTTATTAGCCCATCAATCTTACCAATTGCTGCTTCAAAGGTAGCTAATATAACCATATCATTATTAGGAACAATTTGAGTAAACTGTGGGTTTGATTCAAGCTCCTTTACCCTAGGTCTTAAATCAACTACATTCTCCCAAGCCTCGCTAAAACTATCCAAAATTGTTTTATTGATCTTTTTCAATACTACCTCTTCAATATCAGTAAATTCCCTAACCATATTCAAGGTTCCTTCAATGTTTCCTCCAAATAGACGCTCAATAATAGCATAACCTATTTTAGGATTAATCTCAATAATAAATTCTCCATGAAGAGGATAGAAATCACAAACAGACAAAATTGTAGGTTGAGGTAAAGAACTTACAAATTCCTCATAAGATAGCTGGTCAATTGATGCAAGCTCAAACTTGGTCATTGTTCTTAATTGGGTAGAAATAGCAGTACTTAATAAGCGAGCAAATCCTTCATAAACCATTCTTAAAGTTCTTAATTGATCCTTAGATAACTTATTAGGATGTTTAAAATCATAAACCTCTACTACTTCTGCTCCATCATCTTTTAACTCTTCTGTTTCTATCTGTCCTGAGGATAATGCTTCTAGTAAAGAATCTATTTCATTTTGGGATAACACTCTATTTGATGACATATTTCTCCCCCTACTCCATTAAAGAATTAAATATAATTATATTTAATCCTCTATAAATCATCATCTTTCTTATATAGTAAACTCTTTTCAGTAAAAATCATAATTTTATTAATAATAGCTATTGAACAACAAATTCAGTAAAGAATACATTTGTTACTTTACCTTTAATCAGGTTTTGATTAATTTTATTCATAATTTCAGTTCTTAACTTTCTAACACCTTCATTAGAATTAATTTGATTATTATCTTTTCCTCTTAATATAGTTATAATTGCATCCCTTATCTGTGGTTGTCTTTCTGTAAGTTCAGCAACTACTTTATCATTACTAACTTCTAAGACAATATTAACTTTAATAAATCTTCTACCATCAGCTAGATTAACTAAAAACTGACCAATTGCTGTAGTAGTTCCTAACTCTTTAGAAGCACCATTTATTTGAGCCTTACTGTTAGCAGCACTTCCTACAAATTTAGTAAACATGAAATATGATGCTCCACTAGCTAATAAGACAGATATAAAGATAGCTAATATAATTATAATTATATTGTTACCTCCCTTTGCTTCACTCATTAATCATCCCCTCCTCTTCATCCAATCTCAATATTATTAAATCTACTCGACGGTTTCTTGCTCTATGATCCTCAGTATCATTATCTACCAATGGTTTATATTTAGAGTATCCTGCAGCCGATAGACGGATAGGATCAATCCCATTATTTTCAATAAAATACCTAATTACGTTAGTGGCCCTTGTCGTAGATAATTCCCAATTAGATGGAAATTTAGAATTACTAATAGGCCAGTTATCAGTATGTCCTTCTACTACTATTTCATTATCTAATCCTTCTATAAAGCCAGCCATCTTATTTAAAATTTGATGGGCACTAGCCTTTATATCAGCTTGACCTAAATCAAATAATACTTTTCCAGTAAAGTGGATAGTTAATCCCCTATCAGTTATCTCTAAACTAATATCATCAGCCAATCCTTCTTGCTCAATATAATTGCTGATCCTACCTTGTAGATTATTAAACTCTCTAAAGCTTGGATTTTGAGCATCAAAACCTGTATCTATCAATGCACCTTCTACTATAGTTTTTCCTCCAGTTAATACTCCAAGTTTACCTTGCAACCCTTCCATCATCATCTGAAACTTTTCAGCATCAATACTAGAAAAGGAATATAATAGTACGAAGAAACATAATAATAGTGTCATCATATCACCATAGGTAGTTAACCAAGAACCACCACTATCCTCCTGCTTTGGTTTATTATCCCGCGGCATTCATACCCCCTCCCTCGTTTTCTGAATTGAGGCCACTTCTAGAACTTGGTGATAAGAAAGCCTTTAATTTCTCTTCTACAATCCTTGGATTCTCTCCAGCTTGTATAGATAAGATCCCTTCAATCATTACCTCTTTAGATAATATCTCTTGCTTACTTTTAACCTTTAATTTTGCTCCTATTGGAATAAAGAAAACATTAGCCATCAGTGAACCATATAAAGTTGTAATCAAAGCTACAGACATTCCAGCCCCTAAAGAGCTTGGATCATCCAAACCAGCTAACATACCAATCAATCCTATCAAGGTACCAATCATACCAAAGGCTGGAGACAACTCTGCACCTGTGTCAAAAACACCTTTATTGACTGAGTGTCGTTCTTCTATAAAGTTTAATTCTGTTTCCATAATACTCTTTACAAGCTGTGGGTCTGTACCGTCAACTATCAACTGTACACCCTTCTTTAAGAAATCATCATCTAACTCATATACTTCTTCTTCTAAAGCAAGCAATCCCTCTCTTCTTGCTTTCTCTGCAAAACTTACTAGAATAGAGATAATATCTCCAGCTTCATTACTCTGTCCAGAAAATGCAATCTTCATTGATACCATAGCATTCTTTAACTGTTTAAAGGAGTAAGATAGAATAATTCCACCTAAAGTTCCCCCAAATACAATTAATATAGAGGCAGGGTCAAAGAACATCATAAGATTTCCCTGCTGAAACATACCTGCTAAAACCAGCATAGTTGCTAATACTAATCCAACAATTGATGCTAAATCCATTCTGTCACCTCACTTTTATTCAGGTCGAAAGGCTATTTTTCTCTTATAGTTAATCACCTTTTCAACCACTTCCTCAACATCTTCTTTAACTACTAATCTATGGTTCGTAGTCAATGTAACCACAGTATCAGGGGTTGATTCTATAGTCTCAATTAACTCTGCATTAATTACTAACTTAGAATTATTTAATCTAGTTAACTCTATAATAACCCTCACATCCTTTATTAAGCAAGTATAAGATAATAAATAATTTTATAATTCCATGCTTATATGATTTTGCGAGTAAAGGGGGACCCCCCCTTTACTCATAAAATTTATCTCTTAAGATTTACTAACTGTTCCAAAATCTGATCTGCAGTTGTAATAACTTTAGAGTTAGCCTGGAATCCACGTTGAGTAGTAATCATTTCAGTCAATTCTGAAGATAAATCTACATTAGACATCTCCAAAGTCCCTGGACTGATAACCCCAGCACTTCCTACCCCTGCTATACCAATTACAGGCTGACCTGAGTTATTAGATTCTGCATACATAGTGTCTGCTTCTTGACTCAAACCAGCAGGGTTATTAAAGGTAGCTACTGCTATTTGCCCTATAGTATCAAGGCGTCCATTATTATAAGAACCAGTTATAACCCCGGCACTGTCAATCTCAATTCCTTCTAA
The DNA here is from genome assembly GCF_001693735.1 of Orenia metallireducens. Taxonomy (GTDB): domain Bacteria; phylum Bacillota; class Halanaerobiia; order Halobacteroidales; family Halobacteroidaceae; genus Orenia; species Orenia metallireducens. The sequence continues at coordinate 307,086 of NZ_LWDV01000008.1, read as the reverse complement.
TTCACCTGCAGCATAACCATCTACTGTGTCAGCTTTAGCACTCATAGACACATCACCATATTGAGTGAATTCACTAAAATTAAGAGTAATTTCTTGATTAGCTGCTGCTCCTCCAGTTGGGTTGATAATTAACTTAGGTAAAGCAGCTTCTAACTCTGCATCAGTGATACTGCCATTTCCATTTCCATCTAAATTAGTACCATTTATCGATTCAAGATTACCATCAGAGTCAAACACAAGAGTTCCTGTACTAGTCCCAGCATCCACAATATCAGTACCATTATCAGAACTAGCTATTGTATAATCCCATGTATTATCTGCTGTCTTTTCTAATTCTAAATTAACAGTATGTTTAGTACCTAAAGAATCATAAACAGAGATTGAAGTAGTATGTGTCTTATTAATCTCTGAACTAGCATCCAAGTTTCCAGTATAATTAATATTCTCAGTTGCACTAGCTGGCATTGATGAAGTTAAAGATATAGGTTCTAAATCACCATTAATATTTACATCTCTCTTACCATCTCCATCCAAGTCAGAACGAGCCATCCAACCTTGTATATAGAGTCCATTAGCTGAATTAACTAAATATCCCTCCTCATCAAAAGCCGTTGCACCAGATCTAGTATATACTTTACTACCACCATTATCTAAAACAAAGAACCCATCACCTTGAAGTGATAAATCAGTACTAACACCTGTAGATTGAGGACTTCCTTGGGTCATGTTTTGATTAATGCTACCTATCTTAACACCTAACCCTACCTGTTGCGGGTTAGTCCCTCCACGCCCTTCTTGAGGAGATGTAGCACCTTTAATAGTCTGATTTAATACAGTTGTGAAATTAACTCTACTACTTTTAAATCCAGTAGTGTTTACATTAGCGATATTATTTCCAATAACATCAAGCTTGTTAGTATGAGCTTGTAAACCTGATATTGCAGAGTATAATGAAGTTAACATCTATAAAAACCTCCTTATTTTTTCAGTCAAAAGTAATATTTAAGATTAATATCAACAAGGATTCATCTTACTAATTACGGCTATTAGCTAAAGCAAATCACCTCTATCAATCAGTGATTTATAACTTCCCTTTAGGGTCCAGTTATTTCATTATAATAGCACTATCTATATTAGTAAATAAGTTATCCTCCATACTATCCTTATCCATTGCTGTTATTACCGTATTATTCTTTATACTAACAATAAAAGCATTATCATCAATTAAAATCAATGATTCTTTAGCACCTTTGCTCTTTGCCTTATCGATTGCAGTTTCTAATTTATTAATATCTTGATTTGTAAAACCTATATTTCGTGATTGCAACCTCTTTGCAGCATGTTTTGATAATTTCAAACTACCACCATCTGCCAATTCTTTCTTTAATAATTCTTTAAAGTTATTAGCAGCTTTTTCTTGGGTAATATTATTAGATTTTAGCTTAGAACTCTGAGATAAGTGTAAAGAGCGATCAGAATAAATTCTATTCATAGCAACTCCTTTCTAGGATAAAATCTGTGTTATGTTATCTATTGAGTATGATTCTCCTCCAACAATCACACTGATACTTCCTCCTGATAGATCCACTCTTTCAATTTCTCCTGTTATAGTTGTAGTCTCCTCACTCTCTGAATCTATCTTTTCTACGGTCACTTCTTTACCTATCAATTGACCAGCTTGCGAAAATTGTTGATAATTTATAAGACTAGATATACTTGCATTTAAACTTTCTATTGTTGTAGTTAATTTGTCAGATTGCTGTAAAGAAGTATACTCAGTCATTTGTGACATCATTTCACTATTATTCATTGGTTCAGTTGGATCTTGATATTGTAACTCAGTAACTAACAAATTTAAAAAATCATCTGTAGTTAAGCTATTATTGGCTTCTTTAGTAGTCTTTGAATAAGTTTTGATATCTTCAACATTTGTATATGAGGTATTTTGTACTGTACTCATCGTCTTCCCCCTTTAAGCAATATAATCTAAATTATCCATTGGATATTCCTTCTCTTCTTGAGTCTCTTCAGTAGTAAGGTCTTCTTCTATTAAAGCAAATTCTTCTGTATCATCCAAAGTAACCTTCTTACTATCACCTTTGCCCTGATTTTGAGAGAACTCAAACTGTCTATTCTCATTAAAACTTTGGGCTAACTCTTCACCATTATGCCCAGTAGAGACATCAAAGTTCTCTATTTGTAAGTTCTTTTGACCTAAATTATTCCTCAACTTACCTAAGTTACCTTCTAATAACTCCTTTATCTGGCCATTTTCAGCTAAGATTTTAGCTGACACTATACCATCCTTGACAGTAACCTTTAGATGCAATCTACCTAGGGCTTCTGGTCTTAATTCAATAGTAATATCTTTACCTTTATTGTTAGAGACCAAATCAACTTGCTTAGTAATTTGATCAGCTATATTCTTAAATGTGACCTCTTTATTACTCACAATTATTTTATTAGGGCTAGTATTATCTAAAGTTTGAGAATTGTTAACAACAAAGTTTTTAGTAGAGCTAAAGTCAACCTCTTTACTTCCCTGTTGTTCAGAACTAACGATAATATCTTTAGACTTTTCAGTAAAGATTTGTTCACTTTTAGTGACTACCTTATTTTCTTCTACTACTATATCTTTTCCTTTTATATCTATATTACGTTCTACTTTATTCTGATTATCTCTACTTAACCTAGCTATATTACTTTGATTGATTGCCCTATGGTGTATCATTCGTTCTTTTTCACCATCTCCACTATTAATAAATTTCCCTTTTAGATTAGCCAATAGTTCTTTTATCTCTTTTTTAGGGAACAATTCAGAGCCTTCTTTTAAATCCAAATTCTTTAAATCAGATCTCTTTAAATCCAAATTTTTTAAATTAAATTCTTTTAGATCAATTTTTATGAATTTAGACTTAACAGTTTCAAGCCCTTTAATTATTCCTTTAAGTGATTGATTTAATGCTAGTTTCTCACCTTTAGTACCATCTGTTGATAACTTAAGTTCACTAAGCTGATTGATAATATTAGTTAAAGCAGTAATTACCCCTGCTATATCCTCTTGACTAAGGTCTTCAGGATTTTTTTCAATAATTTCCTCTAATTTTTTAATATCTTTCTCATTTAATGTAACCTTATCTTCTGTAGATTTGTCAGAAGCTTTATTAGAAGCTTTTTTAATCTTTTTTTCTAATGAGGATACAAAATCATCATTTTTATCATTCTTCTCTACACTATTATTCTTTGGTGCAGAAGCAGGCTTAGTATTCATCAAGTTCATCATCGAAACCATCTCAGTCATCTTCTCACCTCCTTTCAATAAGATAATTGATTAGATATCTCAACAGCTATAGCTGTATCCATTTCAGATAGTATCTCTGCTACTATCTCTTCATCCATCTTATTTAATATATCGATTACCAATTTCGTATCCAATTTAGGTAATATATCAGCAGACTTCACTGCTTCCATTTCAGCATATACATCTGCTAGACGTTTGACTTTTGCTTTATAATCTCTTGTATCTTCAGTAACTTTTTTAATATCTGCCTGTAAATTAATAATAGTATCTTCTTGTTCTAGCACTTTATTGTCACGAGCCTTTAGCTCTTCTAATAAACTTTGATTCTGTTCTTCTACCTTAAATAACTCATCTTGTAGTTCCTTTAGTTTACCTTCTAACTCTTTATTTTGATCCTTAGTTACCATATAATCAGCAATTACAGGAATACTCTTCGCCTCTGCCAATACTTTCTCTTTAATGTCTTCAAATGTAAAGACTTTAAAGTAATCTAACAAAAATAGTGTTGCTCCAGCTAAAATCAGTAATATTAATATTCCTAGGAGTACCTTCTTCATCGATTACTTCCTCCTAAATTTATATTTATCTATATAGGCATCCAAATTCAAAATAAAATCTATAAAGTAATGATTATAAAATCTAGCCTAAATACACTTCACAAAATTATATAAAAAATTAAATAAGTCCATCTAAACTCTTCTCTTTACGATTAAATTTATTTGTAGCAAGCTCATCATTTAATTTCTGTTCTTCTGCTAAAAAATTCTTCCAATATTCTTCATGCTTTCTCTCTTTTAACTTAGCTAAAACCTTCTTCTCTTTGGTCTTAGCAAGTAATTTTTTACGACATTTACTTATCTCTTCATCCCAATGTTCCAATTTCAGCTTTAAATCTTCTATCATACCTTGTAAATATTTAATATATTCACGAGATCTTAAAGCATTAATCAAATTGACAGATTCTTCCTCAGATTCCTCTAAATTTCTCTGTATCTGACTTTTATCATGCTTAAAAGAGTTAATCTTATCTTCTACCCTTTGGCGTTGTTGCATTAACTCAGCTAACTCTTTTTTAATAGATTCCTCCTCTTGCTCTTTTAAATCTAAGATAGATTGCAGCCTAAAACTGAACTTCTTCAATTACATCACTCTCCAACAAAGATACTTGTCAACCAACTAATTGTATCTTTATAACTACTAGTTTCATTAACTCCTTGTCTTAAAAACCTATTAACCTCATCTAATTTATCAAGAGCATAATCTAATTTAGAATCATTACCAGCTTCATAGGCACCTATAGTAACTAAATCTTTTGCTTCTTCATAAGTTGCTAAAACACTTCGTAATTTGCTAGCAGCCTTCTTATGTTCATCACTAATAATTTCCCCCATAACACGACTGGCACTCTGTAAGATATCTACAGCAGGATAATGATTCTTGGCTGCCAAACTTCTAGATAAGATAACATGTCCATCCAAAATACCTCTAACAGCATCTGCAATAGGTTCATTCATATCATCACCTTCTACCAATACCGTATACAGCCCTGTAATTGTACCTTTGTCATTTGTCCCTGCTCTCTCCATCAATTTAGGCAATATTGCAAATACCGATGGAGTATATCCTCTAGTAGCAGGAGGCTCACCTACAGCCAAACCTACCTCACGTTGGGCCATAGCAAATCTAGTCACAGAGTCCATCATTAACATTACATCTTTTCCTTGATCTCTAAAATATTCGGCAATAGTAGTAGCAACCAGTGCCCCCTTTAATCTTACTAAGGCAGGCTGATCTGAAGTAGCCACAACTACCACAGACTTCTTTAAACCCTCAGATCCCAAATCACGCTCAATAAAATCTCTAAGTTCCCTTCCCCGCTCACCAATTAAGGCAATTACATTTATATCTGCACTAGTATTTCGGGCAATCATTCCTAAGGTTGTACTCTTTCCTACTCCACTACCAGCAAAGATACCAAGCCTTTGACCTTTACCACAAGTCAACAGACCATCTAGGCTTCTAATTCCTAATGATAAAGGTTCTGTAATTCTCTTTCTAGTAAGGGGATTTGGAGGAGTATTATATACAGGATATTCATCTAGTTTCACATCAGATGCAAAATCAGATATAGGATTACCCAGCCCATCTAATACTTGACCCAATAATTGATTTCCAACCTTCACCATCAGGGGATGACCAGTAGCAAAAACTTTACAGCCTGGACCAATTCCATTCATTTCACCCAAAGGCATTAATAAGACAGTGTTATCCTTAAATCCCACAACCTCCGCTTGAATAAGTTCTTGACTAAATTTTGGTTGAATCAAACACTTCTCATCTAAATGTACATTAGGACCTTCAGATTCGATGATCAGACCTGCTACCCTTTTAACCTTACCAAAGGTCTTGATTGTACTAACCTCTTCTAATCGCTCAATTAAATTATCTAGACCTAACAGTGAATTACTCATCATTATCCACTTCCAATAATCTAGCCTCAATCTCTGCTAATTGAGAATCTATAGTAGCATCAAAGCCACCAAAATCAGTCTCTATAATACAACCACTGCTTTGAATATTTTCGTCACTGACTATTTTAACCCTCTCTAGACCATTGTTTGAGGATATCAATTCTTCTTTATAAGTAGCTAAGATTTCTATATCACTAGGAGCAACTCTAATCACAATCTCTTCCTCTCCATCTAATAAACTAATGGTTTTTTGTATTATCCCTTTAAGTAATTCAGCATCAATCTTTAACTCTCTACCGATTATCTTCTTACTAATTGCAATAGCTAATCTTATTAAATCCTCTTTAAATTCTGATTCTCTCTCTTCTAAACTTTGGTTAAATTCAACTACTTTCTGATCAAGATTAATTATCAGGTTCTGTAGTTGAGTAACCCCTTTATTTAAGCCTTCTTCTCTTCCTAATTGTAGACCTTGCTGATAACCTTCAGCTTTACCTTGTTCAATAACTTCTTGTATCTTCTGTTGAGTCTGAGAGTTTAAATTAGCAACCTCTTTCTCTGCATTTGTTAGTATATCCCTAGCCTTTGCTTGAGCTTGACTCACAATACTTTCAGCCTCTTCTTTAGCCTCTTTTAATAACTTATCTCTATCTATCATAGGCTGATTATCATCATTATCCTTCTTATTATCTATAACTCGCTGTATCCTACTATTATTAATAGTTACTTTTTCACCTGACTTAACTAGAGGTGATTTGATGATATTAGACAACGACCTCATCCTCTCCACCACGATTAATGATGATTTCGCCAGCCTCTTCTAGTTTTCTAATCTGACCTACAATCTTCTGTTGGGCCTCTTCTACATCACTTATTCTTACAGGTCCTAGATATTCAATGTCCTCTTTTAACATTTCAGCAGCTCTCTTAGATTGGTTGTTGAATATCTTTTCAGCAACCTCATCACTTACTGTTTTAAGAGCTAATGCCAAATCATCGGTATCAATTTGTCTCAATAAAATCTGTATGTCTCTATCAGTTAACAATATAATATCTTCAAAGACGAACATCTTCTGTCTAATATCTTCAGCCAATTCTGGATTCTGTTCATCTAAGTCTTCTAGTATCTTCTTCTCTGTAGCCCGGTCAGCAAGGTTTAAAATATCTACAATTGTATCAATTCCACCAGCAACTGTATATTCATTAGTCATTAGAGATGATAACTTCTGTTCTAATACTCTTTCAACCTCTTTAATAACATCAGGGCTAGTTCTTTCCATGATAGCAATCCTCTTAGCTACCTCTGTCTGCTTCTCATAAGGTAAGGAAGACATAATAATTGCAGCTTGTTGAGGAGCTAAATAAGCTAAAACTAAAGCAATAGTCTGGGGATGCTCATTTTGAATAAAGTTTAAAATCTGACTAGGGTCAGTCTTCCTTAATTGATCAAAGGGTCTTACCTGTAAAGACGCAGTTAAACGATCTATAATATCATTAGCTTTATTCTGCCCTAAAGCCTTCTCTAATACCTCTCTAGCATAATCCATACCACCATGACTTATATAATCGTAGGCAACACACATCTGATGAAATTCATCTAAAACCCCATCTTTAACATCTGCTGGTACTTTATCTAAGTTAGCTATCTCTAGGGTAAGATCCTCAATCTCATCATCATTTAAATGCTTAAATACCTCTGCTGATGCATCAGGTCCTAAAGAAACTAATAAAATAGCTGCTTTCTCTTTACCAGTTAAATTCGCCATCTCTCTCCCCTCCTATCAATCATCAGATAACCAACTTTTAATTAGTCCAGCAATCTCTTCTGGCTGTTCACTGATTATATTGCGTAATTGATTTTGTAATTTCTGTCTTTCTCTCTCTTCTGGTGTTAAGCTACCAGCCACAGCAAATTCTTCTTCTGCTTCATCAATTAAGTAATTGATATTTTCCCCTACTTGACTGTTATCATCTTGAGAATTTTTCTTTCTAGCCATTATAATTACTAATAGAATAATTAAAACTCCTACAATACCTAATAGAGAGAACAAGAATACTCTCTTTCTTGCTTCTGCTGCTTCCATCTCTTGTTGAGTCATAATATCTAAATCATTATTAAAGTCATAACCAATAACAGTAATTTGATCTCCTCTACTAGAATCATAACCAACAGCAGTAGAAATCAATTGTGTAATTGCATCTTTCTTCTCTGCACTTAGCTCTTTTTGAGCAGTATCAACACTTACTGCTACAGATAATCTTTCAATAGTTCCTGGAGATTGAACATACCTCTCCACCTCTTCATTAATTTCATAATTTACTATCCGCTCTTCTTTGTTATGCTGATTCTGTTGTTGATTATTTATCTTATATTGAGGTAGGTTAGATGTAGTTCCTGGCACACCTTCTGGGCTGATAGTAGTACCTACACTACTCTCTTCTTTGGTCTGCTCACTACGTATAATTCCCTCATCACCTACAACTGGCTGATATCTTTTACTCTCTATATTTCTTTTATCAAAATTCAAAGTTGCATTAACTGTAAGAGAGAACTTGTCCACTCCTAATACCTTAGTTAACATTACATTTAAATCTCTCTCGATATCATCTTCAAGCTTCTTCTTTAAGTCTAACTTATCACTAACATCAGACTTTTCTTCATTATTCTCTAACATAGCTGATAACAAGTTTCCTGCTGTATCCACAATCGTTACCTTATCAGGGGTCAAACCTTCCACCCCACTAGCAACTAAATTGGCTATAGCTCTAATCTCTTTAGTTGTCAACTTACTATATTCTTTTAATCTTAACACTATAGATGCCTTCGCTGGTTCTTCATTATCAGTATAAAGGCTAGTTTTACTTGGAGTAATCTGTACTTTAGCATAAATAACTTTATCTAACTGTTGAATAGTTCTTGTTAACTCACCAGACAAAGCACGTATATGATTAATCTTCATTTCATAATCAGTAGTCCCTAGTTGATTACGATCAAACAATTCAAAGCCCACACTACCACCAGTTGGTAACCCTTGGCTAGCTAAATCCAATCGCAAATTATGAACCTGTTTCTTAGGAACTAAGATTGTGGTACCATTGCCTTCAAGTTTATAAGAAACCTGATTTTCTTTTAATTTAGCTACAATACCACCAGCGTCTTTTACAGTTAAATTATTGAATAAAACTGTATATTCTGGTTTACTAGCCCAATTTGCTAATAATAACATTCCAACAAATGTAAATAAAACAGACACAATGATTACTATTTTAGCCTTTTTGTCAAAATTATTCCATAAATTTTGCATCTGCTCCCTTATTTGCGATAAATTTTTAACCATATTTACACCCCAATCTCACTGAACAAATACATTAAACCTGTATCCTCATAACTTCTTTATATGCATCTATCGCCTTCCTTGTTATAGCAGTCGTTAGTTCTAATGAAGTTTTTGCTTTTTGACCAGCTATCATAACCTCATGAATACTATCAACTCGACCTAAGACTAAATCTTCATTAGCTTTGTTGGAAGCTTCTTGTAATTTATTTACATCTCTTAAGGAATTTTTTAACATTTCAGCAAAAGATGTTCTTTTATCATCTTTATTATTCTTATCAAATGTATCTAGTTTTAAAAGACTTTGATTAGTTATATTGTCAACTTTCATCAGTTATACCTCCCCATAAATTTAGCTACCAATCTTTAAAGCACTCTGCGCCATTGCCTTAGCTGAATTCATCGCAGTAACATTGGCCTCATATGCTCTAGTAGCTGAAATCATATCGGTCATTTCAGAAACAATATTGATATTTGGCATCTTTACATATCCATTTTGATCAGCCTCTGGATGATTAGGATTATACATTAGCTTAAATGGTTCTTTACTATCTTCAATAGCAACAACCTGGACACCACTTCCAACACTGTTATTATTTTTATTTAGCTTACTTATCTCTTCTTGTAATTTAGCAGCAAACACAGGCATTTTACGACGGTATGGTTCTCCATCTTCAGATTTAGTAGTATTAATATTAGCAATATTACTAGAAATAAGATCCATTCTTAACCTCTGTGCTGTTAGACCTGAAGCACTTATATTTATCCCATTAAACAGCCCCAATTCTATCTACCTCCTTGTCGTATAACCGTTTGTAAACCTTTGAACTTACTAGATATTCTCTGTACTAGAGCTTGATATTCTAAAGTGTTTTTAGCTAACATTGACATTTCAGCATCTATATCGACATTATTCTCATCATTTCTAATAGAAGTATTCTCTTCAGTTCTAACCTTACCTTCAAAAGAAGTTAAATTTCGAGAGTTAATAGATATATGTTTATCGTTAGTTACAGCCAAATCATTTCTATTCTCTAACAAATTTGCTAATTCATTTTTAAAAGATACATATTGCCTTTTATACCCAGGCGTATCTACATTAGATATGTTGTTAGATATAGCATCATGATTTTTAGACAATGCATCTAAACTCTTTTCTAAAATAACAAAATTCTTATTGTTAAATATTTTCATCAAACATATCCTCCTTAACTAGTCTTGATATATTTTATTACAGTACTAATATTCTAAATTAATATGATACCTTTATAGCTTATAGAATTTCTTAAAACTTACTTTCGCTACTTACTCTCCTAACTTCGACTTTACTTTTAAAATTCCTTCAAAAAAATATAACCAATAACCATATATAGTCACCAATAAAGATTTTTTATCAAATTAATATTATTTATAACTGCCCTTATTACTTATAAATTTCAGATCTATTCCACTAAATGCACTAACATATGTTATTTATTGCTAAAGTATTATCTCCTTTAACTGGTGCTATATGTAGATTTGCTAGCTTCAACTTACATGAAATTTGTCGAACAGATAAGAAATCGATTTATTCTCATTAATTTCCTTAAATTTCTCCATAAATATACTATTTTTAAATAAAACTAGACTTACTATATAAAGGTAACTTGCATAAGACAGTACCAAACTATCCTAATATTAAATTCACTTACTTTAAAGTATAATATTTTTACTCTTTAATTTTATAGGTATCATTATAAATTGTCAAACTTATTAAACTGCATCAAACTAGTACTTTGTTATAATGTTTAAATATTAATCCAAGGCAAACAAAAATTATATCGGGATAGAATATATTACCTAAAAACAACCATACTTTTTGAAATAAATGTTTTAAATTAAGAAGCTCTAATAATTAAATAAGATAGGTTGCTTTAAATTATTATTAAGACAAAAAACTATTCCCCAAAATATATGAAAGGAATAGCATACAATTATACACTCCTAACCTCTTTTGGTAATCTGGCAATCATAGTATACGATACATACCTTAGACCCTCAGTTTTGCGACCTTATCTTTCGATAAGTGTGCCCTTTACAAAAAAAATTATTAGTAACTATTTATCTGTTATACCCTAATTAAAACATCTTTAGATATAGAATTCCATTTTGATTTTTAAGGTATATTAATCTAATATAAATAATTATATCTTTATATTATAATACCTTTTTAATTTTCAATAATAATTTTAACAACATATGTAAAAGCCAACAATTATATTATATCTTAAGGGGATTTTAACATCAAATCTTTAAGATAATAAACTATTCAACACAAAGAGAAAGTATAAGAATATTCTTATACTTCCTCTTTTTATTCTAAAATTTTACTTAAATTTATCTAACCCCTCAATTAAGCGGTCATTTAAAATTTTAATATATGTTCCCTTCATCCCTAAGGATTTAGATTCTATTACACCAGCACTTTCAAATTTTCTTAAGGCATTAACTATAACAGAACGGGTGATTCCAACCCTATCTGCAATCTTACTTGCTACCAATAAACCCTCTGTACCATCTAATTCTTCAAAAATATGTTCAACAGCTTCTAATTCAGAATATGATAGAGTCTGTAGAGCAATATCTACTGCTGCTCTTTTACGAGCCTCCTCTTCCATCTTTTCACTTCTTAACCTCAGTATCTCCATACCAACTACAGTAGCCCCATACTCTGCTAATAATAAATCATTAGAATCAAATTCTTTACCAAATCTAGCAGCTATTAAAGTGCCTAACCTTTCTCCCCCACCATTAATAGGAACAACCGTTGTTAGCTTATGTTTAAAGATACAGTCTTCCTTATCCTTAAATACACAAAGCCCTTCTTGCTGCTCATAATTAGAACGAGTATGATAGATACCTAACAACCACTCATTATAACTCTCAGGGAACTGCTCTGAACTAATAACCTCTTCAAACATCAAATCACATTCAAAAGCATCAATCAAAGTATACCCTAATAACTTTCCATTTTCATTTACTATGTACACATTAGCCCCAATAGTCTCACTTAAGATATGAGACATCTCCTTAAAGTTAACAGGATGACCAGCAGATTTTTGAATCAACCTATTTATCTTACGGGTCTTGTTTAGTAACTCTTCCATAGACTTTTCCCCCTTGACTCTCACCCATTTTACATTGGAGTTAATCAAATTATACACAAATCATGCTTTTATTTCAAATAATTATAATATATATTTACTTAAATCTTTATCCTCGACTATATTGTCTAGTTTATCTTTAACATAGCTTCTATCTATGACTATCTTCTTCTCTTCAATATCTGGGGCTTTAAAGGATAACTCCTCTAGTAATTTCTCTATGATAGTATGCAACCTTCTTGCACCTATATTCTCTGTCTGCTCATTGACTCTAAAAGCTATCTCTGCCAATTCATCAATAGCATCCTCTGTAAAGCTTATATCTACATCCTCAGTCTTCAATAAAGCTTTATATTGTTTAATTAATGCATTCTGTGGTTTAATCAATATCTCCTTAAAATCTTCCTTTGATAAACTATTTAATTCTACTCTAATTGGAAATCTTCCTTGTAATTCTGGAATTAAATCTGTAGGACTAGCTACATGGAAGGCACCTGCAGCAATAAATAGCATATGGTCTGTTCTTACTGGTCCATATTTAGTCATTACAGTAGAACCTTCTACTATAGGTAGGATATCCCGTTGTACCCCACCTCGAGAGACATCTGCATTAGAAGACATTTTGTGCCCTGCTATCTTATCGATCTCATCTAAGAAGATAATACCTGACTCCTCTACCCTATGAATAGCCTCTCTACTGACTTCATCCATATCAATTAACTTCTGGGCCTCTTCTTCTTTTAAAATCACTTTAGCTTCTTCGATAGTTACCTTACGCTTCTTCTTTTGGTTTGGGAACATCCCTCCAAAGATATCTTGGAAGTTAACACCCATCTCTTCTACACCAGCTCCAGAGAAGATTTCAACCATTTGGGAAGGGGTATCCTCTACCTCAATCTCTACAATTCTATCATCTAACTCTCCCAATCTAAGCTGATGGCATAATTTATTACGTTGCCTTTCAAAGCGTTCTTCCCTCTCATCATTAAAATTATTTTCCTCTTCTCCTTCTCCAAATAATGCACCAAAGGGATTGCTCCCTCTCTTTTTAGGTCTTGGTAAGAGTAGATCTACAATTCTCTCTTCTGCTAATTTAACTGCCTTATCTTCAACTCGCTCCATCTTCTCTTTCTTTACCATTCTAATAGCAATCTGTAATAGATCCCTAATCATAGATTCAACATCACGACCAACATAACCAACCTCTGTGAATTTGGTTACTTCAACCTTAATAAAGGGGGCTTTAGCCAATTTAGCCAACCTTCTAGCTATTTCAGTCTTTCCAACACCTGTTGGTCCAATCATTAAAATATTCTTCGGGACAACCTCATCTTTCAATTCGGCAGGTAATTTCTTTCTTCTATATCTATTTCTGATTGCAACAGCAACTGATTTCTTAGCATCACTTTGTCCAATAATATATTTATCCAAACTCTTTACTATCTCCTGAGGAGTTAACTCTTCCATTTTCTAGCCTCCTTATTAAATCTCCATCACAGTAATATTATCATTGGTATAAATACAAATATCTGCAGCTATCTTCAAAGACTTCTCAGCAATCTCTGAAGGAGTCAAGTTGGAATATTCTATCAAAGCTCTTGCAGCAGCTAAAGCATATGAGCCCCCTGAACCAATAGCTGTCACACCATCATCAGGCTCAATTACATCTCCAGTTCCTGAAATAACAAGTAGAGATTCTTTATTAGCAACGATTAATAAAGCTTCTAACTTCCTTAACATCTTATCAGTTCTCCACTCTTTAGCCAGTTCTACTGCTGCCCTTTCTAGATTACCACGATACTCTTCTAGCTTCATCTCAAACTTCTCAAACAGAGTAAAAGCATCGGCTGCTGCCCCTGCAAATCCAGCCAATACCTTCCCATTATAGATCTTCCGAACCTTTCTAGCTCCATGCTTCATTACCGTATGCTGCATAGTAACCTGACCATCACCAGCTATAGCCACTATATCATCTTTCTTTACAGCTATCACAGTAGTTGCTTCAAACATAATTTTTCACCTCACTTATAAATTTAATTTGTAATTAACAGTATAGTTTAGGTTTAAGACAGAATATTTATTTTCATATCTTGAACCTACTCAAACTTAATCTTAGACTAGTTACTTAACTCTTACTCTTCATCATCTACAATCTTTTCATAACCACACTCTTTATTTGTACAGTATAATTTAGTCTCTTTTTTAGTACTCTTTCTTAGTAAGAAATTATTTTCACACTCAGGGCATTCCTCTTCAACAGGCTCATCCCAACTCATAAATTCACAATCGGGGTAGTTACTACAACCATAAAAGACCTTACCCTTTTTACTTTTACGCTTTACTATCTCTCCATCACCACAATCTGGACACTCTATCCCTACTTTATTTAAGAAAGGCTTGGTATTCTTGCAATCAGGATACCCTGGGCAAGCTAAAAACTTACCATATCTACCGTATTTAATTACCATGTTCTTTCCACATTTTTCACAGATTTCATCGGTCTCTTCTTCCATTGAAACACTTTCCATATTCTCATAAGCCTCTTCAAGTCTGTGTTCAAAAGGAAAGTATAAATCATTCAATAACTTAACCCAATCTACCTTACCTGATTCAATCTCATCTAAATCACTCTCTAGTTTAGCTGTAAACTCTATATCAGTAACCTGTGGAAAATGTTCTGATAATAGTTCATTAACTACCTTTCCTAATTCTGTTGCTATAAATTTACCACTTTTCTTCTCTACATAACCACGATTTTGGATAGTTCCAACTATCGTAGCATAAGTACTTGGACGCCCAATTCCTTTCTGCTCTAAAACCTTTACTAGCTTCGCTTCTGTATAACGTGCTGGTGGTTGAGTAAAGTGCTGTTCAGGAATAACCTTAAGTAAATTAACCTTCTCTCCTTCTTCTAGTTCTGGTAAAAGCTCATCTTTAGTACTCTGTTTACTGGTATCCACCTTCAAAAATCCAGCAAATAACTCTATTGAGCCTCTAGCCAATAAAGAGTACCTACCACCTCTAATATCAACAGTTAAAGTCTTATAGACTGCTGGACTCATCTGACTTGCTACAAAGCGTTCCCAGATTAATTTATATAGTTTATATTGTTCCTTATTTAAGTAATCTTTTACCTTATCTGGGGTTCTGTGTACCGAAGTAGGTCTAATCGCTTCATGGGCATCTTGAGAGCCTGATTTGGCTTTATAGCTTTTAGGCTTTTTGGATAAATACTTGTCACCATACTCACCTTTAATAAAATCTCTTAATTGCCCTTTAGCTTCATCGGAAATTCTTGTAGAGTCGGTTCTCATGTAGGTAATTAGACCTACAGTTCCATCAGCCCCTAGCTCTAAACCTTCATATAATTGTTGGGCTACATACATAGTCTTCTTAGTTGTAAAGTTAATTTTGTTAGCAGCTTGTTGTTGTAAAGTACTTGTGGTAAAGGGTGGAGATGGATAGCGCCTCCTTTGCTTCTCTTCAATCTTATTAATCTTTAAATCTTCTTCTTTTAACTCCTTAGAAATCTTATCTGCTTCTTCTTGGTTTGCTATCCTAAACTTCTTATTATCGATTCTATGTAACTTGGCATCAAACTCTTCTTTGCCCTCTACTTTAACTTTAGTATCGATTGTCCAATATTCTTCTGGAACAAAATTATCAATCTCTTCTTCTCTATCGCAGATAATCTTAACTGCTACAGATTGGACCCGCCCAGCACTTAACCCTTTTCTGACCTTCTGCCATAATAATGGGCTTAACTTATAACCAACCAATCTATCTAAAATCCTTCTAGCTTGTTGAGCATTTACTCTGTCTATATCAATAGAGCGGACTTCTTTTAATGCTCTTTGAATCGCATCTTTGGTTATCTCATTAAACTCTATTCTACATTCACTCTTCTCATCTATCTTTAAAGCATGAGCTAAATGCCAAGAAATAGCTTCTCCTTCACGGTCAGGGTCTGTTGCTAACAGTACATCTTCTGCTTTCTTAGCTTTCTTTCTCAAATTTTGTAGGGTCTTTCCTTTACCTCTAATAGTAATATATTTAGGTTCAAAATCATTCTCAGTATCTACACCCAATTGGCTTTTGGGTAAATCAATCACATGACCCATTGAGGCCTCTACTTCAAATCCTCTGCCCAAAAACTTGCTGATTGTCTTGGCTTTAGCTGGAGATTCTACAATTACCAATTTCTTCTTTTTCTTGGATTTAGGCATTTTAACACCTCCATAACTTAATTTAAATATTTATCCTCTGTATCAATAATCTCTTGAAATTCATTAATTTGATTGGTAATAGCAAGTAATCTTAAATCATTATCAATTACCTCTTCTAATATATCCCAAAACTCTGTAATACCAATGACTTTATCCTGCTCTACTAAGGATCTAGCTATTATTCTTTCTAATTCCTCTTCTTTGATTAAATTTAAAGTATTAAGCTTAATGATAATTCCTTGTACCTCTAGACTAAACTTAAATCTTTCTCTAAAATCAAGTACCCTCTGTCTAAATTTATTGACCTTAACTTTATTTCTTTTCTGCTCTTTTTCTGGTAAGTCTATTATTTCCGAAGAAGAAAATATAAATTCAAAAGCTTGATTAATCTCATCTAAGTCATAGCCTTCATCCCTTAAAGAGTTAATCAACCTCTCTTCATCTCTAATAACATCTCCATCATATAATAGTCTTCTTACTAGTTGACTAATTATTTCAAATATATTCTGATTCATGTTTATGTATCTGTATGGTAAAATCACTTACCATACTTCCTCCTTTCTTTACCTTTAATAATTCTTCTTTTATGTAAGATAATTAATCTCATATGCTGTTAACCAAGATGATTTACTAATAGTCTTGTTTCTTATTATAGTATTTATAGAAGGCTTATGTTTAGAGAATAGATATAAAAGTATATAAATTAGTACTATAATTACTTCTCCTAATTAATTTTTCAGCATAACTAACATTATAATCAACTAACTGAACAAAGGTTTCTATAATATAATCATCTACTCTACTATTAATATAATTATGTAAAGATATCTAGAATAGAATTAATTTCAAAAATTTCATAATATTAATACACAATAATATTTAATCTATCCTATATAGCTCTAAAGAATTTAATAGCTAAATAAGAATAAACTATCTAATTAGCTAATCTAAACCTCTTTCCAGGCAGCTGTTCTATTATCCCTTCAATCTCTAATTCTAGTAAGATTGTATTTAGCTGTGCTGAATTTAGGGGAAGAGTATTCAATAAATATTCAAACTGTTGAGGGGTATAAGATAATCTATTATATACTATTTTCTGCTTTTCATTTAATTCCTTCATTAATTTACTATTTGTGGTTTCTAGCCCATTATCCTTCTGTAAATCTGCACTAGATTCTTCAGCGGAACTACTTATAGTCTCTAATAAAGGCAATTCTTCTAAAATATCATCTATATTTTGCACCAATTTCGCTCCAGTTTTTATCAACTTATTAGTACCTTTGCTCTGCTCTCTTGTAATATCCCCTGGAATTGCAAAGACTTCTCTACCCTGCTCTAAAGCCATTTCAGCAGTAATTAATGAACCACTCTTCTTGGTAGCCTCTACAACAACTGTCCCTAAAGTTAACCCACTAATTATTCTATTTCTAACAGGAAAATTCTTAGCATAAGGTCTAGTACCTAAAGGAAAAGGGCTGAGAATAGCTCCTTCTTCAGCTATCCTTTTAGCAAGAGTTGTATTTTCAGGGGGATAAATATTATCAATACCTGACCCTAAAACTGCATAAGTTATACCACCTTCTAAAGCACCCTGATGAGCAAAAGTATCTATTCCTCTAGCCATACCACTAACAATGCTTACTCCTAACTCAGTCAATCTTTTACTGAGCTTATTAGCTATAGCCTTACCATAGGTCGTATATTTTCTAGAACCAACAACTGATAATGATGGTCTGTTAATTTTAGATAAATCACCTTTATAATATAGTATAGGAGGAGAATCATATATCTCCTTTAATAATTTAGGATAACATTTATCTGCCAAAGTTACAACCTTAACTCCAAATTTATTTAAACTTATATACTCTTTTTCAAAGTCAAATTTATCTTTTGAAGTGATAATTCTCTTCCCTAAAGATATTCCAATCCCTTCAGCAGCAGTTATTTCTTCTATACTCGCTTCCCAAATACCTTTAGCATCAGCAAAATAGTCTAATAACTTCTTAACTTTGATAGGACCTAAACCCTTAACCTTATTTAACCAAATCCAATAAAGTTTATCTTCCATCTTTTCTCCCTCCTACTTGCCTAATTTTTTAGAATTTTAAAATTAAACAGTAGGTTATTATCCCAACTATATTCCATATTTATACATCAAATCAAAAACATCCTTCTCTATCCTCTAAATTAACTAAGGTTTATTCTAAAATAAAGATAAAAAAGAAGTCTTATTTTAATAAGACTTCTTTCAGGC